>NZ_JABXXP010000318.1 GCF_013376155.1 Nguyenibacter vanlangensis | reverse complement strand
AGGCCGCCTGGGTCGCGCTGCTGACCCTGGCCGGCCGGGCGGCCCTGCGGCGGACCCTGGCCCGGCTGGAGGTCCAGGGCGGATGAACGAGGTGCGGATGAACGGGATCAGGCTCTGGCTGCGCTATCTGCGCGCCTCGCTGGCCGGTCAGGTCCGCTATCCGGGCGCCTTCGCGCTGCAGCTCGCGGGGCACCTGGCCACCACGCTGATGGGTTTCGCCGCGATCCTGATCCTGTTCCGCCGCTTCGGCACCCTGCATGGCTGGAGCGTCGGACAGGTCGCGCTGTTCTACGGCCTGGTGAATGTCGAATTCGCCCTGGCCGAGATGGTCGGGCGCGGCTTCGAGGCGTTCGGCGAGGAGTTCCTGCGCACCGGAGAATTCGACCGCGTCCTGCTGCGCCCGCGCTGGACGGTGCTGCAGGTCCTGGGCCACCAGTTCCGGCTGCGGCCGCTGGCGCGCCTGGCGCAGGGCGGCGCGATCCTCGCCATCGGCCTGGCGACGGCGCCGGTGCGGCCCGCCTTGTTCAGCCTGCCGATGCTGGCCTGGACGATCGCGGGCGGCGTCGCCTTCTTCCTGGGGGTCCTGGTCGGGCAGGCCGCCCTGTCCTTCCGCACGATCGAAAGCCTGGAGGTCGCGAACGTACTGACCTATGGCGGGGTCGAGGCCGGGCAATATCCGTTCGACCTGTATGCGCGCTGGTTTCGCGTGCTGATGACCTATGTCGTGCCGCTGGGGGCCATCAGCTACGCGCCGGTACTGGCGATCCTGGGCCGCGCGCGGCAGCCCGCGCTGGCCTGCCTGGCGCCGGCGGCGGGCTTCGCCTTCCTGGCGCTCATGCTGGGCATATGGCAGGCAGCGGTCCGCCGCCACGCCTCGAACGGAACATGAAAGAGCCCGGCAGGCGTCCTACAGCGCGATATCCTGCCGCAGGTTGAGCAGCGGGCGCGCCCCGAAATGCGAGATGATCTCCGACGCCGCCACACTGCCCAGCCGGCCGCATTCCGCCAGGGTCCGGCCCGACGTCCAGCCGGCCAGAAAGCCCGCGGCATAGGCGTCGCCCGCGCCGGTCGTGTCGACGACCTGGGTCGCCACGGGGGCGACGTCGATCCGCTCATCCCCCCTGATGATCACGCTGCCCTGCGCCGAACGGGTCAGGACCGCAAAATGCGTGTCGGCCGCGGCATGGGCCGCGGCGGCCGCGAAATCCTCGGTCTGGTACAGCGAACAGACTTCCTCTTCATTCGCGAACAGGATGTCGACATGTCCCCTGACCAGCGCGCGGAAGGCATCGCGATGGCGCGCGACGCAGAACGGGTCGGACAGGGACAGCGCCACCTGCCGCCCGGCACCGTGCGCCAGCGCCGCGGCATGGCGGAACGCGTCCTGCGCGTGGGGGGGATCGAACAGATAGCCTTCCAGATAGGTCACGCGGGCGCCGGCGACGATGTCGGCCATGACGTCTTCGGGCCCGAACGACACGCAGGCGCCCAGATAGGTGTTCATCGTCCGCTGCCCGTCCGGCGTGACCATGACCAGGCAGCGCGCGGTGGGCTGGCGGCGCGCGATGGCGCCGGTCAGGAACGAGGACGGGAAATGAATGCCCGAATCCCGCAAATCTGCGGCGAAGGTGCGGCCCGGGCCGTCATCGGCCACCTTGCCCAGATAGGCGACGCGCGCCCCCATGTTGGCCGCCACGACACAGGTATTCGCCGCCGATCCGCCGCCCATCTCCCGCTCGCGCGGGATCATGTCGTACAGCGCCTCGGCCCGCGTGGCGTCGATCAGCATCATGCTGCCGGGAATCATGTCCTGCGCGATCAGAAAGTCCGGTTCGACGGGCGCCAGCACGTCGATGATCGCATTGCCGATCCCCAGAAGGTCGAACCGGCATTCCGCCGCCTCTCCGTCCGCCGTATCCTTCTCAATCGACACAGACATTTCGCTCCTTCGGCTCTGGCGGCAGGATCTTCCGTTCGCCCGCCATCAAATGGACAAGATCGTCATCCAGACGCCGGCACGCGCTCGGAGCCCGTCATTCCCGGACGGGCTCTAACATCGGAAGGGAGACGCCCGCAATGGAACAGATTTCATGTGCGGATGCTTGACGCATGGTGCTTGTTCGGCTCCGATCCCTGCGTGTAATCGTTCCTGACATCGGTTTTTCGAAAAATCCGGCTTTCCCGGAAAGCCCGGATTCTCCAGAAGACCCCTGTCCCTGACCGGCCGGGCCCCCACCCGGCGCCACCCTATCGAAGACCAGCGGGGTATCTTTTGTTCAAACGACGCAAGCCAGAAGACGACGCCCCCGCCCAAGGCGGGTCGTCCTCGGCCGGCCGCCCGGCCAGTCCGCAGACGCATTTCCCGCCGCCGCCGGCGGGTGGCCGGCCCCTCTCTCCCGTCGCGGCATCCGGCACCGCATCCCCCTCTTCTCCCCCGTCCAAGGAATCTGCCGCCATGGCTCGTGCCCCCTTTCCTCCCGCGCCGCCCCCGTCCCCCGCTCCGGTTCCCGGCGCCGCCCAGCCGGTCCGCCCCGGCATGCCGCAGGGCCAGCGCAAGGAAAATCTCGACCGCCGGACCCTGGTCGTGGGCCGCGGCATCAGCGTGCAGGGCACGATCCAGGACGCCGAGCGCCTGGTGGTCGAAGGCACGGTCGAATCGTCGATGATTCACGCCCAGGAACTGCAGGTCGCCCATGGCGGCATGTTCCGTGGCGAGGTCGAGGTCGAGGACGCGGACCTGGCCGGCACCATCGACGGCACGCTGACCGTGCGCGGCAGCCTGACGATCCGCGCCACGGGACGCCTGCTGGGCAAGGCGAAATGCCGCCGCCTGCAAGTCGAGGATGGCGGCCAGGTGACCGGCCATCTGGAAATGATCACCGGCACCGCCCCCCTGCCGGCCGGCCTGGACACCCCGGCTCCGGCCGCCGCGCCGGAAGAGCCCGAGACGATCTGAACCTGACCGTCCGGCCGGACGTGAATCCGGCCGGACGTCCGGCGCACAGGCGAAAAAAAGGCCGTCGCGGATCGAGACTCCGCAACGGCCTTTTTTCTATCGTGACAGGCAGGCAAAGAGAGTATTCAGTTCCCCCTGACGCAAGCCCCGGTCAAGCCCCAGTCAAGCTCTGCTCAAGCCACGTTGTCGCGTCGGTCGCGCAGCTTCACATAGGCCAATTGTGCATGCTCGGCGCAGTACGGCTTGCCGGGTACCGGGGTCGCGCCACAGAAATGAAAGCCCGGCGTACCCGGATCGCCCAGCGGCCAGCAACAGGTCAGGCCGCTGCGACGCGGCGCGGGCGTGCCGACCGCGCGCAACGGCGGACGGGCTTCGACAC
>NZ_JABXXP010000317.1 GCF_013376155.1 Nguyenibacter vanlangensis | reverse complement strand
TATCCCCCCCGGCTGGCTGACGGCGCTGGAGCGCGTCGCCGCCCCCCTGCCATCGGCGGGTCTGCCCGATGGGCCGCTGGTGATGGGAATCCTGAACGCCACCCCGGACAGTTTCAGCGACGGCGGACGCCATGAAGCGGCCGCGGACGCGGTGCGCGCCGGCATGGAGATGGTGGCGGACGGGGCCGCCCTGCTGGATATCGGCGGCGAAAGCACGCGCCCCGGTGCGGCCGTCGTCACGCCGGGACAGGAATGGGCGCGGGTGGCCCCCGTCCTGGCCGGGCTGCGGGCCGAAATCGATCGGACAAGAATTGACGGGGCCGGTATCGCCCTGTCGGTCGATACGCGCAACGCGGCCACCATGTCGGCCGCGCTGGCGCTGGGGGCCACGGTGATCAACGACGTCTCGGCCCTGGCGCATGATCCGGACGCGCTGGCGGTGGTGGCCGATGCCGCGTGCCCGGTGGTGCTGATGCATATGCGCGGCACGCCGCAAACCATGGCGCGGCTGGCGCATTACGACGATGTGGCCGCCGACGTCACGCGTGAACTCGCCGCCCGCGTCGCGGGCGCGGTCGCCGCCGGAATCGATCGCCGGCGCATCATCGTCGACCCGGGCATCGGCTTCGCCAAGAACGCGGCCCAGAATGCCGAACTCTTGTCCAGGCTGCCGATTCTGGCCAATCTGGGCTGCCGGGTGCTGCTGGGCACCTCGCGCAAGCGCATGCTGGGCGAATGGTCGGGGGTGGCGCGCGCCGCGGACCGCGACCCGGGGACCCTGGTCAGCAGCCTGCCGGGCCTGGCGCTGGGTAACACGATCCTGCGAGTCCATAACGTACCGGCGATGGTACAGGCCGTACGGGTATGGCAGGGCGCGTGGCGCTGCGATAATTGGGATCGCGGCGAAAGACAGGGACGGCCAGGGATGACCCAGGGATGACCAAGACGAGAAAATTATTCGGCACCGACGGCATTCGCGGCACCGCCAACCAGGATCCGATGACGGTCGAGATCGCCCAGAAGCTGGGGCAGGCGGCGGGGCTGCGCTTCATGCGCGGGGCGCACCGGCACCGGGTGCTGCTGGGCAAGGATACCCGCCTGTCGGGATACATGATCGAATGCGCCCTGGTCTCGGGCTTCCTGTCCGCCGGCATGGACGTCACCCTGGTCGGCCCGATGCCTACCCCGGCGATCGCCATGCTGACCCGCTCGCTGCGCGCCGATCTGGGGGTGATGATCTCGGCCTCGCACAACCCGTTCGGCGATAACGGCATCAAGCTGTTCGGCCCCGACGGCTTCAAGCTGTCCGACGAGACCGAGGCCGAGATCGAGTCCCTGATGCGCGCCGACCTGGGCGACCGGCTGGCCGCGCCGGAGAGGATCGGCCGGGCCTCGCGCCTCAACGACGCTGCCGGCCGCTATATCGAGAACGCCAAGGCGTCCTTCCCGCGCGGCCGGCGGCTGGACGGGCTGCGCATCGTCATCGATTGCGCCAACGGCGCCGCCTATCGCGTCGCACCGACCGCGCTGTGGGAACTGGGGGCCGAGGTGATTCGCATCGGCTGCGAACCAAACGGCGTCAACATCAATGAAAATTGCGGTTCCACCCGCCCGGAATCCCTCTGCGCCGCGGTGGTCGCGCACCGGGCCCATATCGGCATCGCGCTGGATGGAGACGCCGATCGCGTACTGATCGCCGACGAGCAGGGGCGCCTGATCGACGGCGACCAGATCCTGGCCCTGATCGCGCGGTCCTGGGCACGCCAGGGGCGGCTGCATTCGGCGCAGATCGTCGCGACCGTCATGTCGAACATGGGCCTGGCCCGCTGCCTGGAAGGAATGGGGCTGGAACTGGTGCGCACCGCCGTGGGCGACCGCTACGTGGTGGAGCGCATGCGTGAACTGGGCGCCAATGTCGGCGGCGAGCAATCGGGCCACATGGTCCTGTCCGATTTCGCCACCACCGGCGACGGGCTGGTCGCGGCGCTGCAGGTGCTGGCGGTACTGGTCGAGGAAGCCCGTCCGGCTAGCGAAGTCTGCCGCATGTTCACCCCGTTCCCGCAGATGCTGCGCAATGTCCGCTTCGCCGGCCGGAGCCCGCTGCTCGCCCCCTCGGTCCAGGATGCAAGCCGCCGGGCCGAGGCCACGCTGGGCGCCGCCGGCCGGCTGGTGCTGCGCGAAAGCGGCACCGAACCCCTGGTCCGCGTGATGGTCGAGGCCGAGGACCCGGCGCTGGTCGAACGCGTGGTCGGCGAAATGTGCGCGGCGATCGATTCCGCCCAGGTCGCGGCATAAACGCATGAAGGGCCGCGTTCTGGTCGCAGCCGGCAGCGATTCCGGCGGCGGCGCGGGAATCCAGGCGGACATCAAGGCGATCACCGCGCTGGGCGGGTTCGCCATGACGGCGCTGTCCGCCCTGACCGTGCAGAATACGCTGGGGGTCGCGGCCGTGCTGCCCGTGCCGCCGGATTTCGTGACGCAGCAGATGCGATGCGTGATCGACGATCTGGGGGTCGACGCATTCAAAAGCGGCATGCTGGACAGGGCGGAAATCATCCTGGCGGTCGCCGATATCGTCGCCGCCCATCCGGCGATCCCCTATGTGCTGGACCCGGTGATGGTGGCCAAGGGCGGGGCGCGCCTGCTGCAGGACAATGCGGTCGAAACGCTCAGGCGACATCTGGTGCCCCGGGCCAGCCTGCTGACCCCCAATCTGCCCGAGGCCGAGGTCCTGGTCGGCCGCCCCATCCGTACGGTGGCCGACATGCGCCGCGCGGCCGAGGAATTGCGCCAGGCCGGGGCCGCTTCCGTGCTGGTCAAGGGCGGTCATCTGGAAGGCGATGAGCTGACCGACGTCCTGGCGACCCAAGGCGGGATCGAACTGTTCACCGATACCCGCCTGCCGACGCGCCATACGCACGGCACCGGTTGCACCCTTGCCAGCGCGATCGCCACCGGCCTGGCGCAGGGCCTGGCGTTGCGTGACGCGGTCATCCGGGCCCGGACTTACCTGCGGGCCGCCATCGCCGCGGCCCCGGGCTATGGGGCCGGGGCCGGACCGCTGGATCACGGCGTCACCATTCGGCCGGAATGGCGCCCGGGAGGATGAAATCCGATCGTGACGGGGCGGAAACGGCCCGTCAGGCGAATATGCCCGGACGATGAAAGGCGCGCGCCGTTCAGACGTTTCCGGGGGAACGATTCGCGGCATCGGCCATCCGCAGGATCACCGGCACAAGGCGTGAGACGTGACACGGGCGCAGCACGCCCAGTCGGCGCAGCCCCTGGATGCTGCGCGCCGCCAGCCAGGCGCAGCCCAGGGTCAGGTCGCGCGTCAGGC
>NZ_JABXXP010000316.1 GCF_013376155.1 Nguyenibacter vanlangensis | reverse complement strand
CGTGGCGTGTTCGTCCTGCTGGACCGGCGGGCGCCGTCGCGCCTGATGTCGGCCTTTCCGGACGGCGTCGCGGTGCGGCGCGCCGGCCTGCGGGACGTGGCGCAGGAAATCGAGGCCTTCGTGCGCCGGCGCGATGGAAACCCCGATGCGCCGGCATGAAGATAGGGAGGACGTCATCCGTCCCCCCTGCCGTCTGGTCGTCGGTCCCTGTCCCTCGGTCGAGGGAAAGGGTCAGAGCGGCTTGATGTCGGACGCCGCCGCCTTGCCGCGTTCGGTCACGACTTCGTAGCTGACGCGCTGGTTTTCAGCCAGGCCGCGCAGGCCCGCCGCCTGGACGGCGGTAATGTGCACGAACACGTCCTTGCCGCCATCCTCGGGCATGATGAATCCGTAGCCCTTGGTCGCGTTGAACCACTTTACTGTTCCGGTCGCCATAGTCACGTTATCCTTGGCTTTTTCGGCCCCTTGGCCGCGTCGATCAATGCCTGTCCATCGCGCACGTCAGCAGGCCGGAAAGTTCCGGCCCGCTGTCCGTTGCGATGCAGTCCAGTTTATGGGCGCACGGATGGTCCCCGTTTGTCAAACCATGACAACCGCTGGACCCACTTAAAAAATAAGTAAAAAGAAGGCCGCCCGCGAACGGACGGCCTTCCTGTCTCCGGTTGGTCCGGCACTGGCCCGGGGTGGAAACCCGCCGCCGGACCGGCGATCATGGATCTTAGAAATCCATGTCGCCCATGCCGCCCATGCCGCCGGCCGGCGCGGCCGGGGCCTTCTTTTCCGGCTTCTCGGCCACCATGGCTTCGGTGGTGATCAGCAGGCTGGCGACGGACGCGGCGTCCTGCAGCGCGGTACGGACGACCTTGGTCGGGTCGATGATACCGGCCGCGACCAGGTCCTTGTACTCGCCGACCTGGGCGTCGAAACCGTAGTTGTAGTCGTTGGTTTCCAGGACCTTGCCGGCGATCACGGCACCGTCTTCGCCCGCATTGTGGGCGATCTGGCGCAGCGGCGACTGCAGCGCCTTGCGGATGATCTCCGCACCGACGCGCTGGTCGTCATTGGCCAGGCCCAGGTCGCCCAGGGCGGCCGAGGCGCGCGCCAGCGCGGTGCCGCCACCCGGAACGATGCCTTCCTCGACGGCGGCGCGAGTCGCATGCAGCGCGTCGTCGACGCGGTCCTTGCGCTCCTTCACCTCGACCTCGGTCGAGCCGCCGACGCGGATGACGGCAACGCCGCCCGCCAGCTTCGCCAGACGCTCCTGCAGCTTCTCGCGGTCGTAGTCCGAGGTGGTTTCCTCGATCTGCGCGCGGATCTGGGCGCAGCGGCCCTTGATGTCGTCGGACGCGCCGGCGCCCTCGACGATCGTGGTGTTTTCCTTCTCGATGCGGACCTTCTTGGCACGGCCCAGCATCGCGAGCGTCACCGTCTCGAGCTTGATGCCCAGATCTTCGCTGATGACCTGGCCGCCGGTCAGGATCGCGATGTCTTCCAGCATCGCCTTGCGACGATCACCGAAGCCCGGCGCCTTGACGGCGGCGATCTTCAGCCCGCCGCGCAGCTTGTTGACGACCAGGGTCGCCAGCGCCTCGCCATCGACGTCTTCGGCGATGATCAGCAGCGGACGGCCGGACTGCACCACGCTCTCGAGCAGCGGCAGCATCGGCTGCAGCGACGACAGCTTCTTCTCGTGGATCAGGATGTAGGGGCTGTCCAGATCGGCAACCATCTTCTCGGCATTCGTGATGAAATACGGAGAGATATAGCCGCGGTCGAACTGCATGCCTTCGACGACGTCCAGCTCGGTGTGCAGGCCCTTGGCCTCTTCCACCGTGATGACGCCCTCGCTGCCGACCTTCTGCATGGCCTGCGAGATCATCTCGCCGATTTCGGTCTCGCCATTGGCCGAGATCGTGCCGACCTGGGCCGTTTCGGCCGGGGTCGTGATCTTCTTGGTGTTCTTCTTCAGCTCTTCGACGACCGCGATCACGGCCTTGTCGATGCCGCGCTTGAGGTCCATCGGGTTCATGCCCGCCGCAACGGCCTTGGCACCCTCGCGGACGATCGCCTGGGCGAGAACGGTCGCGGTCGTGGTGCCGTCACCGGCGACGTCGTTGGTCTTCGACGCCACTTCGCGCACCATCTGGGCGCCCATGTTCTCGAACTTGTCGGCCAGTTCGATTTCCTTGGCGACGGACACGCCGTCCTTGGTGATGCGCGGCGCGCCGAAGCTCTTGTCGAGCACGACGTTACGGCCCTTGGGGCCCAGGGTCACCTTTACCGCATCGGCCAGAATGTCCACGCCCCGCAGCATGCGCTGGCGTGCGTCACCGCCGAACTTTACGTCCTTGGCTGCCATGTCAGAATTCTCCTGTGGGAAACATATCGATCAGAAAGAAACGGAACCGCGATCTCAGCCGATCACGCCCATGATGTCGCTTTCCTTCATGATCAGCAGCTCCTCGCCATTGATCTTTACTTCGGTGCCCGACCACTTGCCGAACAGCACCTTGTCGCCCGCCTTGACGTCCAGGGCGACGATCTGTCCCTGCTCGTTCCGCGCGCCGGGGCCGACCGAGATGATCTCGCCTTCCATCGGCTTTTCCTTGGCGGTGTCGGGGATGATGATGCCGCCGGCCGTCTTCTCCTCGCCGGTCAGGCGACGGACGACCACGCGGTCATGCAGGGGACGAAAGTTCGTCATTATGGATCGCTCCACATCAAAAAAGGTAACGCCCTTGAATAAGCAACGCCACCGGTTTGGCGCGCGCGCCAGGCCGCATCGCTTTGGCACTCTCCGCATGAGAGTGCCAACGAACAGTTAGGATCAGCCCCGTTTCGTGTCAAGCTTTGGCAGCACTTTCTTTCGATGACTGCCAAGATTTTGAAGATAAAGAATTTTTGTTGAATATCTCGAGACGGGTCTGGCAGGCTGGGTCGGCCCGGACGAGGGGGGACGGGACGTGAGGATACAAGGAGGCGCCCATGACCCTGCGGCTTCAGCTTCGCGATTATCGCCTGACCACTGCCGAGATTCTCTATCGCCTGCCGGACCATCCCGCCCTGCTCCAGACCTATATCTGGCAGAACATGGACATGGCCCCGTCCTTTCCGGAACTGCGCCGCTTTCTGGATTTCTGGACGCGGTCGCTGGATGGGCGGCTGCATTCGGTGCGGGTCGCCCAGCAGGCGCGCCTGGCCGTGCCGTCGGTGCGCCACGCCGGCGCGTGGCTGACCATTCATTGACGTCCCGATGATGTCCCGGCCGACGGCTTCGGGACGGATCAGTCCTGCCCGGGTGCGTCCGGCGCATCGTCGCGGCGCGCGCCGTCCAGCGTGCGCGTCAGGTGTTCGGCC
>NZ_JABXXP010000315.1 GCF_013376155.1 Nguyenibacter vanlangensis | reverse complement strand
GGTCGCGGCGGCAATGCCGGCGGCCCGGGCGGCAATACGGGCGGCAATACGGGCGGCTGGGACGCGCCGCATGGCGGCGGCAGCGACCTGGACGACGAAATCCCATTCTAAATCCCGCTCCGGGCCGGCACGACCCGGCCCCTGGCACAGCCGCCCCTTGGGCACAGCCTACCCGGCCCCAACGGGCCATCGGGACGGCGCATGCGGCATCTCCACCGTGGTTTCTTCACCGTGGTTTCTCTGGGACCCGCACTCTGTGCTAGGCTCGGGTCCAGTTCCCGCCCTCCTTGCCCACGGGCCGGGGGCCTTGACATGACGGATTTGCATTGACCGAAATTCCCGATCCGCCGGAGCCGCCGGCGCCTTCCGATCTGCTTCCGGTGACGATCGAGGAGGAGATGCGGTCCTCCTACCTCGCCTATGCGATGTCGGTCATCGTCAGCCGCGCCCTGCCCGACGTGCGCGACGGGCTGAAGCCCGTGCACCGGCGCATCCTCTATTCGATGCGCGAGAGCGGCTTCACCCACGACAAGCCCTACCGCAAATCGGCCCGCGCGGTCGGCGACGTGATGGGTAAATACCACCCGCACGGCGATTCCTCGATCTACGACGCCATGGTGCGCATGGCGCAGTCCTGGTCGATGCGCGTCAAGCTGATCGACGGTCAGGGCAATTTCGGCTCGGTCGACGGCGATTCCCCGGCGGCCATGCGCTATACCGAGGCCCGGCTGGCCAGGGCCGCGTCCTTCCTGCTGGACGACATCGACCGCGACACCGTCGATTTCCAGCCGAACTACGACGAAAGCGAGCAGGAGCCGAAGATCCTGCCCGCCGCCTTCCCCAACCTGCTGGTCAACGGCGCGTCCGGGATCGCGGTCGGCATGGCGACCAACATCCCGACCCATAATCCGGGCGAGATCATCGACGCGACCCTGGCGCTGATCGCCCGCCCGGACATGACCCTGGACGAGCTGATGCAGATCGTCCCCGGGCCGGATTTCCCCACCGGCGGCATCATCCTGGGCCGCGCGGGCATCCGCAGCGCGTTCGAGACCGGGCGCGGCTCGGTCATCATCCGCGCCCGCGCCGAAATCGAGGAGCTACGCCGCGACCGCCGCGCCCTCGTGATCACCGAAATCCCGTACCAGGTCAACAAATCGACCCTGCAGGAGCGCATCGCCGAACTGGTGCGCGCCAAGCAGATCGAAGGCATCTCCGACATCCGCGACGAAAGCGACCGGTCGGGCATGCGCATCGTCATCGAGATCAAGCGCGACGCGACGCCCGAAGTGGTGCTGAACCAGCTCTACCGCTTCACCCAGCTCCAGACCTCGTTCGGCGTCAACATGCTGGCGCTGGACAACGGCCAGCCCCGCCTGATGGGGCTGAAGGACGTGCTGCACGCCTTCATCACGTTCCGCGAGGACGTGATCCTGCGCCGGGCGCGCTTCGACCTCAACAAGGCGCGCGACCGCGGCCACCTGCTGGTCGGCCTCGTGATCGCGGTGGCCAATATCGACGCGGTGATCGCGCTGATCCGCGCCGCCCCCGACGCCGCCACGGCGCGCGAGGCGCTGATGCGCACCGCGTGGGACGCCGCCGACGTCGCACCGCTGCTCGACCTGATCCAGGACGAGGGCAACGTGATCGCCGACGGCAAGGTCCACCTGACCGAGGCCCAGGCCCGCGGCATCCTCGAACTGCGCCTGCAGCGCCTGACCGGGCTCGAGCGCGAGAAGATCCAGCAGGAACTGTCCGAGGTCGCGGTCCGGATCAACGAACTGCTCGAAATCATCGCCAGCCGTCCCCGGCGCATGGAGGTGATGTGCGCCGAACTGGCGGCGATCCGTGCCGAGCTTGCCTCGCCGCGCCTGACCGAGATCGCCGATTACGCGGGCGACCAGACCGACGAAAGCCTGATCGAGCCCGGCCAGATGGTGGTGACCATCACCCGCGACGGCTTCATCAAGCGCACGCCGCTCGACATCTTCCGCGCCCAGAATCGCGGCGGGCGCGGCCGTACCGCCGCCGGGCGGCGCGGCGACGACATCGTGGTGCGCTCGTTCAACGCCCACACCCATCAATGGGTGCTGTTCTTCTCGTCCGGCGGCAAAGCGTATCGCGAGAAGGTCTGGCGCCTGCCCGAGGCCAGCCCCACCGCCAAGGGCCGCGCGCTGGTCAACCTGCTGCCCGACCTGGGCGGCGATTCGATCACCGCCGTCCTGCCCCTGCCGCAGGACGAGACGCTGTGGGAAAACCTGCACCTGGTCTTCGCCACCGCGTCGGGCAATGTCCGCCGCAACCGGCTCAGCGATTTCCGCAATATCCGCGCCTCCGGCCTGATCGCGATGAAGCTGGACGAAGGCGACCGCCTGATCGGCGTCGCCACCTGCCGCGAAGGACAGGACGTGTTCCTGGCCACGCGCAACGCCCGCTGCATCCGCTTCCAGATCACCGACGACACGCTGCGCGTCTTCGCCGGGCGCGACAGTTCCGGCGTGCGCGGCATCCGCCTGGCCGAGGGGGATGAGGTGAACAGCCTGTGCGTCCTCAACCATGTCGAGGCGACGGTCGAGGAACGCTCGGCCTTCCTGCGCATGGCCAATGCCCGCCGCCGGGCCGAAAACGCCGCCGCGGGCGACGAGGCCGAGGACGTCCCGCCCGATGCGTCCGACGAGGAATCGGCCCCCGCCGATTCGGTCATCACGCCCGAGCGATTCGCCGAACTGGAACTGGCCGAGGAAATCCTGCTGACCGTCAGCAACGCGGGCTTCGGGCGCCGTTCCTCGGCCTACGACTACCGGGTCAGCGGGCGCGGCGGGCTGGGCATCGCCAACATGACCTTCAGCAGCAGCCGGCGCGGCACCGAAGTCGTGGCGACGCTGCCGGTGATCAACGGCACCGACGTCATGCTGGTGACCGACGCGGGCCGCCTGATCCGCCTGCCGGTCGGCCAGATCCGCGTCATGTCGCGCCAGGCCGGCGGCGTGACCCTGTTCCGCCTCGACACCACCGAGCGCGTCACCAGCGTCTTCCCCGTCATGGATGACGGCGAGGATGGAGGCGAGGATGACGCTGCCGAGGACGGGCTCCAGGACGGCGTCCAGGATGGCCAGGGCGCGGCGGAGGCACCCGATGCCTGACGCCGCGCCGCGCACGGGATTCTATCCCGGCACGTTCGACCCGGTGACCAACGGCCACCTGGACATCATCGAACGTGCGGCGCGGCTGGTGGACCGGCTGATCGTCGGCGTGGGCGAAAATGCCGGCAAGCAGCCGCTGATGCCGGTCGACGAGCGCATCGCCTGCCTGCAGGCCGAAACCGCGCCGGTCGCTCGCCGCGCCGGGATCGCGATCGGCGTGGTGGGCTTCG
>NZ_JABXXP010000314.1 GCF_013376155.1 Nguyenibacter vanlangensis | reverse complement strand
CCGCCCGCCACGACCTGCCGCGCGGCTCCAGCCTGGTGGTGCGCGGCCAGGCCGTGACGATGACCGGCGCCTACCTGCAGCTCGGCATCGGCCTCGCCATGTCGGTGCTGCTGGTCTATCTGATCATCGTCGTGAACTTCCAGTCCTGGCTGGACCCGTTCATCATCATCACCGCGCTGCCCGGCGCCCTGGCCGGCATTTCCTGGAGCCTGTTCGTCACGCACACGGCCCTGTCGGTGCCGGCCCTGACCGGCGCGATCATGTGCATGGGCACCGCCACGGCGAACTCGATCCTGGTGGTGGCCTTCGCCCGCGAACGGATGGACGTCCATGGCGACCCGATCCGCGCGGCGATCGAGGCCGGCTTCGAACGTATCCGGCCGGTGCTGATGACCGCATCGGCCATGATCATCGGCATGCTGCCGATGTCGATCAGCAATTCGCAGAACGCGCCGCTCGGCCGCGCCGTCATGGGCGGGCTCGCGATCGCCACGGTCGCGACGCTGCTGTTCGTGCCCTGCGTCTTTGCGATGCTGCATTCCAGAAGACACCGTACCGCTGAAGGAGAACATGCATGAGCGGCGTGGAACAGGTCTCCAGGCGCGGTGCGTCCGGCCGCGGCAGGCTGCTGGCCGGCGTCGGCGCCGTCATCGGGCTGGTCGTCGTCGTTGGCGGCATCATCCAGCGGCAGGCGCATTTCAGCACGCTGCGGCAGCAGACGGCCGACGCCGCCATCCCCCGGGTGCAGCTCATCGCGCCGTCCCATGGGCCCAGCACCCGCACGCTGGACCTGCCGGGCAACATCGCCGCCTGGTACCAGGCGCCGATCTACGCCCAGGTCTCGGGCTACGTGCATATGTGGTACAAGGACATCGGCGCCCGGGTGAAGACCGGCGACGTGCTCGCCACCATCGACACGCCGGGGCTGGACGCGCAATACGCGGCCTCGAAGGCGAATTTCGACGTGGCGATGGCGCGCTACAAGCTGGCGCAGATCACCGCCCATCGCTGGAAGGCGCTGCAGGGCACCCAGGCCGTCTCGCAGCAGGAAGTCGACGTCCAGGCCGCGAACGCCGAAGCCGAACAGGCGCAGGTCGAAGCCGCGCGCCACGACGTGTCGCGCTACGCGGCGCTGATCGGCTTCAAGCAGATCGTCGCCCCCTTCGACGGCGTGGTGACCTCGCGCCTGGCCGATGTCGGCGACTATGTGAATGCCGGCGGCGGCGACGTCTCCTCGCACGGCACCGCGACCGAACTGTTCAGCGTGGCCGACGTGCACCGCATGCGCATCTTCGTCGCCATCCCGCAGGATTACGCGGACATCATCAGCCCCAAGCTGACGGCCGACGTCACGGTCCCGCAACATCCCGACCGGGTCTTCAAGGCGTCGTTCCTCGCCACCGCAAGCGCGTTCAACGCCTCGACCCGTACGGTGACGACCGAACTGACGGTCGATAACAGCAAGGGCGAATTATGGCCCGACTCCTACGCCACCGTCCATTTCCGCGCCCCGGGCGACCCCGGCATGCTGATCCTGCCCGAGGGCGCGCTGATCTTCCGCGCCCAGGGCATGCAGGTGGCCCTGGTCGACGACAATAACCGCATCCGGCTGCACAACGTCACGGTCGGCACCAACCTGGGCACCATGGTGCAGATCCTCGGCGGGCTGAAGCCCACCGACCGGGTGGTCAACAACCCCTCGGCCGGCCTGCTGGACGGGCAGGAAGTCCGGATCGTCGACTCCACGCCGGGCTACAACGTGCCGTCCGGCGCCGCCCCGGCCGTCGCGCACGACGCGGACACCAGGGCCATGCCGATCGACAATGCCGGCACGGAGGAGGCAGGGGCCCGTCAATGACCATCTCCAGGCCCCCCCGCTCAAGGCGTCTCCGTTCCGCCCCGCTCGCCGGCGGCCTCGCGCTGCTCACCGGGCTCGCCTCCTGCGACATGGCGCCCGCGTACCATCCGGCCAAGTTCGCCTTTCCCGACAATTGGCAGGGGCAGGGGATCATGCGCTACGGCACGCCGCAGGACGGCGCGCTGCGCGGCGACTGGTGGACCCTGTTCAACGATCCGCTGCTCGACAGGCTGGAAGAACAGGCCAACCGCGCCAATCCCGATCTCCAGGCGGCGGCCGAAACCTTCACCCAGGCCCGCGACATGGCGGCCGAGGCCGAGGCCGGCCTCTACCCGCAGGTCAGCGCCTTCGCCGGCGCCGCGAAATACAAATCCTCGCAGCACCGGCTGTGGCGCGGCCATGGCTCCAGCGGCCCCGAATACATGTCGTCCGAGCAATATTACGGCACGGCGACGTGGGAACCCGATTTCTGGTCGAAGATCCGCAACCAGACCCGCATGAGCCAGCAGCGCGCGCAGCAGAGCGCCGCGGACTACGCGCTGGCGCGCCTCAGCATCGATGCCGAGCTGGCATCCAGCTACATCTTGCTGCGCGGCCTCGACGCGCAGGACGCGGTCTATCGCGACTCGATCCGCACCTACGGGCTGGCGGTGCAGATCACCCGCATGCGCCAGGCCGGCGCCATCGCCGCGGGCCTCGACGTCTCGCGCGCCCAGAACCAGCTCTATGCCACCCAGGCGCAGGAAACCGACCTGCAGGCCCGCCGCGCGGTGCTGGAACACGCCATCGCCGTGCTGGTCAACGCGGCGCCGGCCGCCTTCCATATCCAGCCCGAGCAGGCCCTGCATTTCCCCGAGGTCACGGTGCCGCTCCTGCTGCCCTCGGCGCTGCTGGAACGCCGTCCCGACGTGGCGGCGGCCGAGCGCGAGATGGCGCAGGCCAACCGCGCGATCGGCGTCTCGCGGGCGGCCTTCTATCCCGACATCTCGGTCAACGCCATGACCGGCTTCATGGATAACGGCTTCACCCTCGCCGACCTGACCAACAGCATGTATTCCTACGCCGTCCAGGCGGCGATGCCGCTGTTCCAGGGCGGGCTGCGCCGGGCCGAATTGCAGCGCACCTGGTCCCAATACCGCCAGGCCGAGGACACGTACCGCGCCACCGTCCTGGGCGCCTTCCAGGATGTCGAGGACGGGCTGACCCTGACCAACCAGCTCCGGACCGAGCAGGCGCAGCAGGAAGCGGCGGTGACCGCCGCGATGCGCACCCAGAACATGACCATGACGCTCTATACCGGCGGGCTGACCAATTATCTCGACGTCGTGGTGGCCCAGATCGCCGCCCTGACCGCCCGCATCGACGAGGTCCAGGTCGAGACACGGCGCTTCCAGGCCACGGTCTCGCTGATCCGCGCCCTGGGCGGCGGCTGGTCGCGGGCGCAGATCCCCGACGCCAAGGCGATCCGCCCGTTCGGCCCCCTGCAATATGAAGGGCTGCGCGTGCCCAAGGAGGCCGGGGGCATCGCC
>NZ_JABXXP010000313.1 GCF_013376155.1 Nguyenibacter vanlangensis | reverse complement strand
GGCTGCGCGGCTCGGACGACGCGCTGGCCCGCCTGGCCGCGCGCTATCGCCTGGCCTACGACGTCACGCCGGGCCCGCCTTATCGCGTGACGCACAGCGAGGCCCTCTATGTCTTCGACCGTGGGTCGCGGGCCCGCCTGCTGATTTCCACCGAGCATGACGGCAACGATCCGGCCGCGTGCATCGCCGCCGACCTGGACCGCCTGCTGCGCGAGCCCGGGCCGGACGTCAGGGGGGCATGATGGCGGTGCGCGTCAGCGGGTCGATGATCCCCAGCCCCAGCATGACCGTCAGCCACACCACGCAGGCGATCGCGAAGATGCGCGACAACGCCGAGCCATTGCGCAGATTCATGAAGAACAGGGCAACCAGCGCCGCCATGGCCAGGCCGAACAGCGGCGCCCAGTCCGGCCGCCCCAGCACGCGCGTGACCAGAAGCTGCGCCGCCAGCAGCCCGGCCAGCGCCAGCCAGGTCAGGCCATAGGGCAGGTAGGGATGGCGGGCGGGCGGCTTCACGACGCACCCAGATAGATCAGCGAAAACAGAATCATCCACAGCAGGTCGACGAAACTCCAATAGAGCCCCACCGCTTCGACCGGGGTGTAATAGCCCGGATGGACCCGGCCGCGCGCGGCCAGCCGGCCGATCCACGCAACCAGTCCCAGCCCGATCGCCAGATGCGCCATGTGCAGGACCGTTCCCAGCCAGTAGAACATCCAGAACAGGGCCGCGCCCGGCGGCATCGCCGGGTCGCGGGCGATCGCGCCGGGCAGCAGGTGCCGCGCAAGATCCAGGCGCCATTCGTAAAGTTTCAGTCCCATGAAGACCAGTCCCAGCAGCCCGGTCGCCAGGCAGAGCAGGATCAGGCGCCGCCTGTGGCCCAGCCGGACCGCCGGCAGGCCGCAGGCGAACAGCGCGCTGGAGGTCATCAGCACCATCGTGTTGATCGTGCCGATCGCAAGGTCGGTCCGCCGCGCCGCCTGGGCGAAACCGGCCGGGAAATGCACCCGATAGGTCAGCCAGGCCAGGAACAGCCCGCCGAAGAACAATCCCTCGGTCGCCAGGAACAGCCACATGCCGGCAATCGCGGTCGCGGCTTGCTCGCGCATGTCGCGAAACTGGAATTCCACCCGGTCCTGGATCGTCATGGCGGCATGTCCTCTTCCCGGCGGGGATAGGCATAGGGCGGTCCGGTGACCACCGGAATGACGGCGAAATTCTCGGTGGGCGGCGGAGAGGCGGCCTGCCATTCCAGCCCGGTCGCCCCCCACGGATTGGCCGGCGCGCGCGCGCCGCGCAGCAGTGACGCGCCCAGATAGACCAGCGGCAGGACATAGGCCGCCGCCAGGATCAGCGCGCCCCCGGTGGACAGGACGTTCAGCGCGGTGAATTGCGGGTCATAGGACGCATAGCGCCGCGGCATGCCCAGATAGCCCAGGATATATTGCGGCATGAAGGTGACGTTGAAGCCGGCGAACAGCAGGATCGCGGCGCAGCGGGACCAGAAGGCCGAATAGAGCCGCCCGGTCATCTTGGGCCACCAGAAATGCAGCCCGGCGAAGAAGGCGGTGACCATGCCGCCGACCATGATGAAGTGAAAATGCGCGATGACGAAATAGGTATCGTGCAGATAGACGTCCGCACCCAGCCCGGCCAGAAACAGCCCGGACAATCCCCCGGTGGTGAACAGCCCCACGAAACCCAGCGCATAGAGCATGGGCGCGTCGAGGCGGACATAGCCGCGCTCCAGCGTGCCGATCCAGTTGAACACCTTGATCGCCGAAGGCACCGCGACGCCATAGGACAGCAGCGAGAACACGGTGTTCGAAAAGGTCGAGACGCCGGCCACGAACATATGGTGGCCCCAGACGAAGAAGCTGATGACGCCGATGGCGATGCTGGCCCAGGCGACGAACTTGTATCCGAACAGCGGGCGCGAGGCGAAGGCCGGAATAACCTCGCTGACGATGCCGAAGCCCGGCATGATCATGATATAGACCGCCGGGTGCGAATAGAACCAGAACAGGTGCTGGAACAGCAGCGGATCGCCGCCCATGACCGGGCCGAAGAATCCCACCCCCCAGATCCGCTCGGTCGCCATCATCATCAGGACCATCGTCAGCACCGGCGTCGCCAGCACGTTCAGCATGCTGGTGGCATAGAGCGACCAGCAGAAGATCGGAAGCCGGTACCAGGTCAGGCCCGGCGCGCGCAGCCGGTGGATGGTGATGATGAAATTCAGCCCCCCGGCGATCGAGGAATAGCCCGCCAGGATGATGCCCAGCGCCGCCAGCGCCACCATGCCGTGCGCATAACCGGTCGAAAACGGGGCATAGAAGGTCCAGCCGGTATCCAGCCCGCCGCGAAAGAACGCGGTCAGCACGCAGGCCCCGCCGGCCAGGAACAGATACCAGCTCGCCAGGTTCAGGCGCGGAAAGGCCAGGTCGCGCGCGCCGACCATCAGCGGCAGCACGAAATTTCCCAGCACGGCCGGCGCCGCCGGCACCAGGAAGAACCAGACCATGATGATGCCGTGCATGGTGAACAGCCGGTCATAGGCCGCCCGCGACCCCAGCAGCCCCGCCGGCGACAGCAGGTTGAAGCGGATCAGCGCCGCCGCCGCGCCCCCCAGCAGGAAGAACAGCAGGATCGTGCCCATGTACAGCAGGCCGATGCGCTTATGGTCGGTCGTCAGCAGCCACGAGCGCAGGGTCAGCCCGTCGGTCAGGTAATTCCCGCCGGGCGCGTGGGATGGCAGGACGTTCATGGGGCCGCTCCTTCTGCCGGAGATGCCGCGTCGCCGCCGGGATGATCCAGCCAGTCCCGATAGGCGGCGGCCGGCATGACGATCACGTGGCCGACCATCAGCGCATGGTCCAATCCGCAATATTGATCGCAATACAGGCGAAACCGCCCGGTGCGGGTGGTATGGAACCAGATCATCGTATAGCGGCCGGGCAGCACGTCGCGCTTGATGCGAAAGGCCGGCACTGAGAAATCATGGATCACGTCCTCGGACGTCATGACGATCTCGATGTCGCGATCCACCGGCAAATGCACCAGGTTGATCTCGCGCACGCCGTTCGGCTGCTCGGCCTTCCACATCCATTGCTTGGCGGTGACCGCGATCTTCATCGCGCCCTCCGGCGCGTGCATCTGGCGCAGATACAGGTCCGCCGCCCACACATCCAGCACGAAGAAGGCCAGCATGGTCGCCGCCGTCCAGCCGACTTCCAGCCCGAACGTCCGGGTCGGCAACGGCCTGCGCCGCATCGGGTTGCCGGCCCGGAACCGCCAGCCGAAATACAGCATCAGGCCGAAGACCAGCACCAGCACCAGGGCGCTGACCACGACCAGCGCCAGCAGCAGCCAGTCGGTCTCGGCGGCGGTGCGGG
>NZ_JABXXP010000312.1 GCF_013376155.1 Nguyenibacter vanlangensis | reverse complement strand
GGCGACCGGCACCCGGCCCAGCCTGGCCGCGGCGGCGGGGGCGTTCGGGACCGGGAACCTGGTGGCGCGCCTGGCGACGGTCAATCTGTTCCTGTTGCTGTTCAACCTGCTGCCGGCCTTTCCGATGGATGGCGGGCGGGTGCTGCGCGCGCTGCTGGGCTATCGCATGAGCTTCGTCCATGCGACGCAGGTTGCGGCCTCGATCGGGCAGGGGGTGGCGATCGGGCTGGGATTTCTGGGACTGCTGGGCAATCCGATCCTGCTGTTCATCGCGCTGTTCGTCTATCTGGGCGCCGCGGCCGAATCCCACATGGTGCAGTTGCGCCAGGTCGCGCAGGGGCTGATCGCGGGGGAATCCATGATGACGCGCTATCAGGCCCTGCCGCTGTCGGCCACGCTGGGCGATGCGGCGGATGCCCTGGTGCGGACGGCCCAGCCGGTCTTTCCGGTCATGGACGGGCAGGAGCGGCTGCGGGGCGTGCTGACCCAATCCGCCCTGGTCGCGCGGCTGCATGTCGACGGTCCCGACGGGGCGGTGGCGGATGCGATGGTGCCTGCGATTCCCGCCATCCATCCCTATCAGCCGCTGTCCGAGGCGCTGCGCCTGCTGCAGGAACCGCCCAGCCCGCCCGCGGTCGCCGTGGTCGGCCCGGATGACCGGCTGATGGGGTTGATTACCGCGGATACGATCGGCGAGGTGATGCTGACCCATGGCGTGAACAACCGCCCGCCCGTCGGCCCGGCCCGGCCGCCGGGCGACCGGGCGGCGGCCTGACGGGGCCGGGAGCTACGCCACCACGAGCGGTTCGGCCTCGGCGATCTCGGTCCGGTTGCGGCCCTTCTTCTTGGCCCGGTACAGGGCCGCGTCGGCCCGGCGCAGCAGGTATTCGTAATCCGGATGGCCGGAATAGAGCGCCGCGCCGATCGACACGGTCATGCGGCAGGTCGTGCCGTCGGGCATGGTCACGGCGGTCGCTTCGACCTGACGGCGCAGGCGCTCGGCGGCCTGGGCCATCCGGGTGCCGTCCGTGTCGCCCAGCACGATCAGGAATTCCTCGCCGCCATAGCGGAAGACCATGTCGCTGGGCCGGCAGGATTCTTCCACGACCCGGGCGACGGCGCGCAGCACGGCGTCGCCGCCGGCATGGCCGTGGGTGTCGTTGACGTGCTTGAAATGGTCCACGTCCAGAAACAGTACGGCAAGCGGCCGGCCGGTCTGGTTGGCCACCCGCAATTCGTACGACATGATCGACGGCAGGAAGCGCCGGTTCAGCACCCGGGTCAGCGGGTCGGCGGCGTCGCCGCCATTGCGGCTGCTGCGGAACAGCATGTCCAGGCTGTTCATGATCTCGGTTACGTCGGCGTGCAGCGCCGCCAGCGGGGCGGACATGTCGTCGCCCGCCGCGACGGTGCGCATGATCGCCGGCAGCCTGTCCTGGTCGATCCGGGCGATCAGTCCGGTCAGATGGGGGACGATCGCGGTGCCGTCGAACAGCAATCCGACCTTGTGGGTCACCCACAGGCCGAATTCGGAGCGGGCCAGCCCGGCGGGCCGCGGCGTGTCGGATGTCCGGGCGGCGCAGATCGTCCGCAGCACGTCGTAGCTCCAGGCCATCAGCGCCGCCTTCTGGGTCTCGCCCTCACGCGACAGGTCCTGGTTCAGCGCGAAGAGGCGATAGGCGGTGTCGGCCGCCGCCGTGCGCTCGCGGTGCCGCCAATAGGTGAAGGAAATCAGCCCCATCGCTCCGGAGAGGGTGCCGACGATGTAGATGACCGCGTCGGTGAACAGGTCATGGTCCAGCGTCCGCGTCCCCAGGGCCTGGATCAGGGCGCGCTGGATCAGCGATACGCCTTCGGACACCAGGGCGACGGAAATCCCGGCCCGGGCGTGGAAGCGCCCGATATGGCGCTGGGCCTCGACCAGGCGGGTCGGGGCGGGCGGCGTGGCGGGGAATAATTCGCCCAGCCAGCGCGCCAGCGAGGCATGCAGCCGGTCGGTCGTGGCGGCGTCGGCCAGAAAGCCGCCTGCCTGGGCATGTTCGGTGAAATGCGCGTAGAACGCGGCGACCAGCGCCGGAGTGTGGTCCCGGACCAGGTCGTGAACCACCTGGCGCGCGGCGGGCGACGTCGCGGCGAAGACGTGCTGCAGCGCGGCGTCGGCGGTCGAAGCCGATTCGCCCTTCATGCCTGATTCCGCCCGGCCGGCATGGCCGGTGTGGGGAAAACATTTCGGAAAACATATTGAATCGTCAAATCGGGCACTCTGTCGTCCTGGTAGTCTTCAAATTAAATCAAATGCTTAGATGGATACTGATTTCCGCAACCCATCATATGAATTTCGGGGGCGGGATACCAGCCAGGGGCCGGTCCGGCGATCGGGCGGTCATGGAGCGAAGGTTCGCCGGTCCGCGCGCGGCGCTCTTGCATCGTAACGGAAGCGGTAGGACAGTCGCGCCGCATACGGCCCGTGGGCCGGAAGACAGTCGCAGAGGGGGCAGGGACGGGTGAAGCAGGACGGCGCGGGGGTTCATGGCTGGGTCGATCGGACCTTTCACGTCACGCGTCGGGGGTCGACCGTGGTGCGGGAACTGGTTGCCGGGCTGACCACGTTCGGGGCGATGGCGTATATCATGATCGTCAACCCCGCGATCATGGCGCTGGCCGGGCTGGACCGGCACGACATGATCATGACCACCATCGCCGCCTCGGTCTGCGGGTCGCTGCTGATGGCGGTGATGGCCAACCTGCCGATCGCCCTGGCCCCGGCGATGAGCAGCAACCTGATCTTCGCCCAGGTCGTCGTGGCCCAGATGGGCATCGCGCCGCCGGTCGCCTTCACCATGGTGCTGATCGGCGGCGTGGCCTTCGTGCTTCTGTCGCTGAGCCGGTGGCGGCAGAAGATCGTCATGGGCTTCCCCGTGCCGGTGCGCAACGGCATCCATTGCGCGATCGGCGCCTTCATCGCGCATATCGGCATGGTCAGCGGCGGCCTGGCGGTGGCGGGGGCGCAGGGATTTTCCTTCGGCGCGCTGCGCGACCCCGCCGTGCTGCTGGCGACGGCGGGCCTGTTCCTGGCCGGGGCGCTGCGGATGCTGCGCGTGCCGGCGGGGATGCTGCTGTCCATCGTCGTGCTGACGGTGGCGGGCTGCTTCGTCCACCATCCGGACGGCACCGTGGTGACGCATCTGCCGGATCGCTGGATCGAATGGCCGCATTATCCGGCCCATCTGCTGTTCTCGTTCGATTTCCACGGGTTCCTGACCCATATCGGGCTGGTTCTGCCGGTGACGCTGTATTTCTTCCTGGGCGATTTCTTCGATGCGACGGGCACGATGATGGCCGTGACCCGACGGGCCGGGCTGACGGTCGAGGACGGCCAGCCCGTGCTGGGGCGCGCGGCCTTCGCCGCCGAC
>NZ_JABXXP010000311.1 GCF_013376155.1 Nguyenibacter vanlangensis | reverse complement strand
CGCGCCGTCGGCAGCAGCGCCATCGATCACCGCACCGCCGGCCGTCGCGCCGTCGCCGGCACGGCCGACCTGCAGTTCGACCCGGCGGATCGCCGGCAATTCGGCGTTCCACAATGTGGTCAGCCGGTCGCCGTACTGGCTGCGCACCCAGTCGCGCAGGAAACGCGTGGGCAGGTTGAGGACGATTTCGTCGCCATCGAGCGGACCGATGGTGATCTGTTTCAGCCAGGTCCGGTACTCGACCTCGCCGACCTCGGCCTGCAGCCGGGTACAGATTCGCGACCAATGGATATCGAGAACGTTCCGGGCCGATCGGGCTTCCGCGACGGCATCATATCCACTCAGTTCGCCCGACATTTCCACTCCCGGCCCTTCGAGGGCTGTACGTCCGTCGACCGGACCGTGTTCCCCCTTGCTTTCCGCCCCGACATGCCCCGGTCACCCGGCACGATGAACGCACTACCCCGCCTGCCCGACACCCGAAAAGGCGCGAGCATGGAAGCCGATCCATCGCCACAACATGAAGGAGCCGAAAGTAAGTCACGGACCGGGCGGATGGCAACGGAAAACTGTCCCGGCCGGGACGCTAAAATTGCGTGACCCGGAGGGCGGGATCAGTCTATGGTTTCAGGGGAAACCGATCGACACTTTGCACAATAAAATAAAGCCGGGCCTCGCACCGCGGCGCGCGACCCGACCTTATGATATTTTCTTTTCCGTTACTTTCCCGACGGGAAATAATACGGAGGCCGGAGAGGCCGTTACGCGGCAGCGATGGCCTTGATCCGCGCGGACAGGCGGGACAGCTTGCGCGCGACCGTGTTGGCATGCACGACGCCCTTGCCCGACGCGCGCTGCATTTCCGGCTGCGCGGCGCGCAGGGCGGCCTGGGCATCGTCCTTGTTGCCGGCCGCGATCGCCGCCTCGACCTTCTTGATGAAGGTGCGCATGCGCGAGACGCGTGCCGTGTTGCGCGCGTTGCGGCGCTCGTTCTGTCGGATGCGCTTGCGCGCGGAAGCAGTGTTCGCCATCGTTCTCAGTTCAACAAAGCAGGTTACGAGGTCCGCCCCGTGTGCGCGGACATCCGGATCAGGCAGGCGATCTAGTCCAACCGGTCATCGTCCGTCAAGACACGTCTTCATGCGCATGTGCCGCGCGCCCGGTTCCGTCGGGCAGGCGCTGGCGCATGGGACAGAAATAGCTGGACCGTCCGGCCTGCTCCAGACGGACCACGCCGCCGCAGACGGGGGCGCCGGGACAGTCCGGACAGCCGGTGCCCGCCCGGCCATAGACCCGCCATTCATGCTGGAAATAGCCCAGCGTGCCGTCCGTCTGCACATAGTCGCGCAGGGACGACCCGCCGGCGGCGATCGCATCGCGCAGCACGGCGCGGATCCCCCGCACCAGGGCCGCTTCCTCGCGCGCGGTCAGGGAACAGGCCAGGCGGGCGGGGTGGATCGCGGCGCGGTACAGGGCCTCGGAGACGTAGATGTTCCCCAGCCCCGCCACGACTCCCTGGTCCAGCAGCGCGGCCTTGATCGTGGTCCGCCGCCGCCCGATCGCCTGGTGCAGCCAGTGCTGCGAGAAATCGTTGCCCAGCGGTTCGGGCCCCAGATGCGCCAGCAGGCGATGGGTGGTCTCGGCCGATGTCGGCATCAGGTCCACCGCGCCGAAGCGCCTGGGATCGACCAGGCCGAAATGGGTGCCGTCCTCCATCATCACGGCAAGATGCTCGTGACGGTCCTGGAAGCCGTTGGCTGCGCCCGGCGGCGTCAGCAGCACCCGGCCCGACATGCCGAGATGCAGCAGCATGGTCTGTCCGCTATCCAGCCGCAGCAGGATATATTTCGCCCGCCGCGCCAGTTCGACGATTCTGGCGCCGCGCAGGCGGGCCGCCAGGTCGGCGGGAAAGGGAAAGCGCAGGTCGGCGCGACGCACCGCCACCTGGGCGATCCGCCTGCCGTCGAGATGCGATCGCATCCCGCGCATCACTGTTTCGACTTCAGGGAGTTCCGGCATGGGCGGATCTGAGGTTATATCCCTGATTCATGACCGACAAGACCGCTCCCTCTCCGTTCGCGGACGATGCCGCCCCCCGCGCCGCCGGGGCCGATACGACCGATTTCGGCTTCCGCAACGTGCCGACGGCCGAAAAGAAACCGCTGGTCCGCGCCGTGTTCGACAGCGTCGCGGGCCGGTACGACATCATGAACGACGTCATGTCGCTGGGCATCCACCGCGCCTGGAAGAAGATCTTCGTCACCGAACTGGGCGCGCATCCCGACCTGACCCTGCTGGACCTGGCCGGCGGCACGGGAGATATTTCCTTCGGCTGGCTGCGCGCGGGCGGCGGGCAGGCGATCCTGTCCGACATCAATGCCAGCATGCTGGGGGTCGGACGCGGCCGTGCGCTGGAACGGGGACTGATTGCGGGCCTGCGCTTCGCGGTCATGGATGCCGAGGCGATTCCCCTGCCGGACCGGTCGGTCGATCGCGTCTCGATCGCGTTCGGCCTGCGCAACTGCACGGACAAGGACGCCGTGCTGCGCGAGGCGCGGCGCGTGCTGCGCCCGGGCGGCAAGTTCATGTGCCTGGAATTCTCGCGCGTGCAGGTGGCTGCGTTGGCGCCGATCTATGACGCATGGTCGTTCCATGTGCTGCCGCGGATGGGGGCGGCGATCGCGGGGGACCGCGACAGCTATCAATATCTGGCCGAAAGCATCCGCATGTTCCCCGACCAGGAGACACTGGCCGGCATGATGCGCGATGCGGGGCTGGAGCGCGTGTCGGTCCGCAACCTGTCGGGCGGGATCGCGGCCATTCATTCCGGCTGGCGCATCTGACGATGACGGACACGCCGCTTCCGGCGATGACGGACACGCCGCTCCCGGCGATGACCGACACGCCGCTCCCGGCGATGACGGACACGCCGCTCCCGGCGATGACCGACACGCCGCCCCCGACCGGTGGACGCACGGTCCTGCTGATCGTCTGCGGGGGGATCGCGGCCTATAAGAGCCTGGAACTGGTCCGGCTGCTGACGGCGGGCGGGGTGCGCGTGCGCACGGTGCTGACGGCGGCGGGCGCGCAGTTCGTCACCCCGCTGAGCCTGCAGGCGCTGACCGGCGAGCGCGTGTTCGGCGACCTGTTCTCGCTGACCGATGAAAGCGAGATGGGGCATATCGTGCTGTCGCGCTCGGGCGACCTGCTGGTGGTCTGTCCGGCCACCGCGGACATCATGGCGCGCATGGCCGCGGGGCTGGCCGACGACCTGGCCAGCACGGTGCTGCTGGCCACCGACAAGCCGGTGATGATCGCCCCGGCGATGAATGTCCGCATGTGGGAGCATCCGGCCACGCAGGCGAACCTGGCCACGCTGCGCGCGCGGGGGGTCATGGTGGTGGGGCCGGAGATCGGGCTGATGGCCTGCAACGAGACCGGGCC
>NZ_JABXXP010000310.1 GCF_013376155.1 Nguyenibacter vanlangensis | reverse complement strand
CCATTTCCACAATAGCCGGGGTCATGCCAAATCCGCTCCTCACAAGGGCAGAATCCTTGAATCACAGCCAGATTCAGCACGTCAATCCAGACCCCATAAAAACTGATGGGTTGTGAGCGAGTTGGCCGCGGCGATGCAATATTCGATTCAGGGCATTAACACGGATGATCCGATGTTGAAGGATCTGCTGATGGATATCGGCACCGAGGAATTGAGTCACCTGGAGGTGATCGGCACGCTGGCTCGCATGCACCTCAAGCCGATGAAAACGTCGCGCGAGGACGCTGACGCCGACCCGCTGCTCGCCATCACCGGGGGGAGCGGTGTCAATCTGTTTAACTCCCGAGGCAATGCGTGGACGGCTGATTACCTGAAGATCACTGGGCAGCCAGAGGTAGACCTTCGCAACAATATCGCGGCGGAGGCCCGTGCGAAGATCACCTATGAACGGTTGATCGATTTTTGTGACGACCAGGGCACACGGGATGCGCTGCAGTTCCTGATGACCCGTGAAATCACGCATATGAAGGCCTTCATGCTGGCACTGGACAGCCTGGGCTTGTCGCCTCTGGAGATCGGCTCGCTTCAGCCCACTCCGGATCTGGTGGACCAATATTTCAATGATTCGACCGATGAAGATGGAGACGGTTCTGCGGACATGGCCGGCGCCTTGTCGAGTAAAGGGGGATTCAAGTGTATAGACAGCCCTGCATTTCATCCTGAACTGATGGCGGTGGACGGACCGAACTGACACGAGTCCGTCCACTATGATGTCACGGGAGCCGGTAAGGAAGACGGCTCCCGCGCATGCGGTTTCGCCTGCTAACGGCAACTGACCAATTCGTCTCCGACTTCGTATTCAATCACAGTTTCGGTAAGCTGAAACGCGTTCTGGGTGGCTGCGCCATAGATGGTGTTGTCGTAGATCGTCCAAACATCGGCGCCGCGCGTGGCGAGCGAAGCAACGACTTTCGCATGAGCTTCAATAGCCTCTTTCCCATAAATTGACTCGTAGATGCGAGGGGAGCCGTGCAGCCGAAAATAGGCGAGGCCGCTCCAGCCTCCGGGTTGCGCCGCAAGCAATGGTTTGGCCGGATCCGCCGCGACCCGTGACACTTGCTGCCTCCCTAACATGTGGTCGACCTCCGGCTGGAGCCAACTGGCATGTCTCGGCTCCAAAACGACAGCTCCAGTGACCGTGGCCTTCAGCTCATTGATGAATCGTTCGGTGATGTCGCCGGCGTAGGCGAAACTCGGAGGAAGCTGAACCAGGACGGGACCACGCTTGTCGCCCAAGCCGCTCGTTTCCTCGGCAAAGCGTTCGATGAGCGCCCGACAATCGATCAAGCGGCGCTCATGCGTGATCGTTTTGGGCAGCTTGACGGAGAAGCGGAATTCGGGCGGCACGCTTGCTGCCCAGCGCTCATAGGTCGTGCGCCGGTGCGGTCGATAGAAGCTGCTATTGATCTCGACAGCTGAAAAGCGCGCGCCATAACGTTCAAGGTGCGTGCCGACCGAGGGAAATCGCTGGGCAAGCGCGGACGGGATCGACCAACCAGCGACGCCGATGCGAATGGACATGAGCGGCTTCTCCTATGACCGGACGACGACGGATCTCAGCTCCCAGCTTGCGATTCCTGCCAGCCGATCCCGGGGCTGCCGCGTTATTGATGCCAGCTCAGGCCCTTCGGCACCATTGAGAAACCGCAGGCGCGCAGGGCGGCGTCAAGCTTCGTCGTCCTCACGGGACGGTCGTCAACCATTTCAAGCGTGAACATGAGATGCTTCTCGCGCTTAAGCGCGGCGGCGAGCGCTGCAAGGCCGGTGCTGAGCAAGGGGGCGAGGGCGGGATCATCCGCATCGATATAAGTCAGCAGGTTACGGCCGCCCTGCGTAAGATAGAATACAAGGCGTTCGTCGGCGATCACGACGAACGCGCCGCCGCGGCGGGTCGGGCGGATCGCGGATCGGTGCGGCGGCCATGGCAAAATCATGCCGAAGGGGTTGGCCGGATCGCCAGCCGAAAGCGCGACCGGAACGGGATCGGCGGAACGCATGTCCGCGAGTTCGCGGAGCCGGTCGACGGTCGCACGTTCCGCGAACTGGGCGGCTCCCAGCCCTTCGACGAAGCGGCCGCGCACGATCTGCCCCGCATCTTCCATGCTCCGGAAAAGCGGCTGGAGCGCGGGAAAGCCGCCCGGCACGTCTTCCGCGACGGCCGCGCCGCGTGTGACGATGCCGTACCGGTCGAGAAGCCCCTCGACCAGTGCCAGCGTACGGGCGGTGTCGCTGGCCGATTCGCGGGGCAACAGCGACCAGCGGCCCGCCAGGGTCGGATCGCCCCGTGCACCGGATGTCGAAGCACCGGTTGTCCTCGATTGCGCGAACGAGGACAATCCGCGAAGCCCCCTGCGCCGCCGCGACAGGTGAATCGGACGGTGCGGCGCGCGTGCGCCCGTGCGAGCCCGTAGCGGCGACCAGTTGTCGCTGGTGATATATCCGGCCCAGGCAAGGTCCCAGAGCGCCGTAGCGAGATCGGACGTCGGAACCAGCGGACCATCGTCCCTGATCCCGGCCGGTCCCTCCACCAATCGGGCGGGCGCCAATGTCGCAAGCTGGCGTGCGAAATAGGCTCCGCCATCGGCGAGAACATCGAGGATCGCTCGCTGAAGCGGCGACAGGGCCGCTGCGTCATCAGCGCCTGCTGTGGGCGGAAGAGTTTCGGCGGCGAATTCTCGCGGATGCAAGGAGATCAGGCCGTCTTCCCCGCCGAGCTTGCCATGGCCGCACCACAGGACCGTCCCGATGGAGATCAGTTCGTCCAGCATGGCCGGGGTGTAGTTGTGCACACGGGCACGCAGGATCTGGTTCTCCCACACCGAAGCCGGCAAAGGCACGCCGGCGAGTTGTTCGATAACGCGGGCGACACCGTCGATGCCCGTGAGGGCTCCCCCCTCCGTATGCCTGGGATGCAGCGCGGCCTGCCCGACGGACAGGGCAACAAGGCCGTGGCGTTCCAGTAGCAGGCGTACATAGGCTTCTCTGGTGGCCGGGCGGGTCGCCTCGCGCGCGGCCTTTAGCGAGCGCAGCCGCAGGCGCCGGAACACGTCGTCCGCTATCCATTCGTGGCCAGCCAGAGGATTAGGCATGGGGGGATTGCGCATCGACGGATCGGCGCCCGCGGACTCCTCCTGCGCTTCCAGCCGGCGCTCGACGCCGAAATTCCCCTTGAGCAGCTTGCCCTGCGCGCGCAGCCGTTCCAGTGCCGCGTCGGCGACCGTGACGCCGAGCCCGAAACGGACTGCGATCGCGTTCGTCGTGAACGGTCCATGGGTGCGCGCATATCGCGCGATCAGATCGCCGAGCGGGTCGGCGGCCGGCTGCAGGAAGACGTCGGGCAGACCGGCCGGCAGCGTCACGCCGAGCGCGTCGCGCACCCGGGCGG
>NZ_JABXXP010000309.1 GCF_013376155.1 Nguyenibacter vanlangensis | reverse complement strand
CAGTCCGGCGGCGGACGGTCGCGAACACCGCGCGCCCCGCCCCGGGGCAATCCCGGCAGCAGGACAGCGAACAGGTGGTGGTGACGGGCACGCGCGGCGCGGTGCGCGCCTCGCGCAGCATGTCGCCGATCGTCATCGTGTCGCATACCGACCTGACGCGCACCGGCCAGCCCAACCTGCGCAGCGCGCTGGCCCTGCTGGATCCGTCGATCAACAACACGCCCGGCTATCCCGGGCAATTGGGCTTCACGACCAAGACCGCGTCCCTGCGCGGCCTGCCGTCGAACGAAACCCTGGTCCTGGTCAACGGCAAGCGGCGCCACACCATCGCGTCGATCTTCTACGGCGGCGCCATGCAGGGACAGTCGCCGGTCGATCTGGACATGATCCCGATGAGCGCGATCGACCATATCGAGATCCTGAAGGACGGCGCGGCGGCCCAGTACGGATCGGACGCCATCGCCGGCGTGATCAACATCATCCTGAAAAAGGCCGATCACGGCGGTTCCGCCGAACTGAGCTATGACCAGTACGCCTCGACGGTCGGCACGCTGGGCGATTACGGCCGGGGCGGCAACCTGTTCTTCAACGACGGGTTCAGGATCGGCAATGCCGGCGGCTATTTCAACCTCGGCGCCGACATTATCGGCAACCAATGGACCAATACGGCGGGATACGCGCCGATGAGCAAGGGCGGCACGCCCACCCTGCTCTATCCCCTGCTGGCCGGCGGGCAGCTCGATCCGCGCGAATACGGCAACCGCTACCGCCAGCTTTACGGCGTGCCGGAGACGGAAAAGCAGGCCGTGTCCTATGACATGGCGATCCCGCTGGGCGATTGGGGGGAATTCTATTCCTTCGCCACCTATGCCCACCGCACCGCCTACGAACCCGGCTGGTACCGGCCGTCCAATTCGTCGCAGAACATCGTCAGCGTCTATCCCGAGGGCTATCTGCCGATCATCTCGACCGAAGACCAGGATTTCCAGTTCACGTCCGGACTGCGCGGCAAGGATTTCCTGGGCTGGGCCTGGGATTTCAGCGTCAATTACGGGCGGGACCAGACGGCGCTGGGGCTGGACGATTCCATCAACGTCTCCCTCGGCCCGTCCAGCCCGCATCATTTCTATCTGGGCACGCTGACCAATTCGGAACTGATGGTGGATTACGACCTCCGCCGCCAGTTCGATACCGGATTTTTCAAATATCCCCTGTCGGTGTCGGGCGGTCTTGAATATCGCTACAACCAGTACGAAATCGGCGCCGGCGAACGCGCGGCCTGGCTCGATGGCGGCTATGTCTTTCCCGACGGCACCAAGGCCCTGCCCAGCGCCGCCGGCCTGGGGGCCTATTATCCCAATGCCGCCGGAACCTATTCGCGCATGAACGGCGCGTTCTACCTGGAATTCGACCAGCAACTGACCAAGGCGCTGTCGGTTCAGTTGTCCGGCCGCAACGAAACCTACAGCGATTTCGGCAACACCGCCAGCGGCAAGATCTCGGCCCGCTACCAGGTCACGCCCTGGCTGGCCTTTCGCGGGTCGGCCAGCAACGGTTTCCACGCCCCCACGCTGCAACAGGAATATTTCCAGAGCGAGGCGACGTTCTATTCCACCAACGCCCAGGCGAACAACGCGCTGATCACCACGACAAACGTCTATTCGTCCGTCAACAATATCGGCGCCCGGGCATTGGGCGCGTCACCCCTGAAGCCGGAGACGTCGCATAATTTCGGGGTCGGCCTGGTGCTGACGCCGATCCGCAATTTCGACCTGTCGCTGGATATCTACCGCATCGACATCTTCAACCAGATCATCCCGCTGACCGTGTCCGGCAACGGCATCACCGGCGCACAGGTCATGAACATCCTTCACGCCAGCGGCGCCGTTCCGAACGACGGCAATTATTACCAATATACGTTCATGCGCAACGCCGCGCATACCGAAACCGAAGGCATGGACATCCAGGCCCATTACCTGACCGATTTCGGCAAGGCCGGCACGGTGCTGTGGGGCGCAATGATGAACCAGCAGCAGCACATGATCAAACGGATCAACCCCCTGGCCATCAACCTCGGCTCGGCGGTCCAGCCGCTGTTTCGGAACGAGATCGGCAACCTGACCACGATCTATCCCCGCAATACCCTCCGCTTCACGGGCACCTGGACCTATGGCCCGGTCGCGACGACGGTGCGCGTGTTCCGCTATTCCGCGACCAGGAACCTGTCCAACCAGGGACCGGCTTATGACGAGACGGTCAGCCCCGCATGGCTGATGGATTTCGACATCGCCTATCGCTTCCGACCGCGTTGGGTTGCGGAAATCGGCGGCAACAACGTGTTCAACAAGCGGCCGAGCGTGCTGAACGCGAAGGCGCAGTCGGCATCGCCGCTCTATCAGATCAATCCCAATTACAGCACCGCGTCCATCTATGGCGCCGAAGGATCGTATTTCTATGCGAAGCTGCGCTATTCCTGGTGACGGCACCATGCCGATCCCGCGTCGCCTGTGCCTCGCCGGTGCCGGCGCCCTTGCCGGCCACGTCTTCACGGCCGGCCTCGCCGCCGCGGCGGAACCGATCGTGCTGTCGGTGGGCGACCAGAACGATTCGCTGCGTTCGCTGCTGGAGGCGGCGGGGGAGGCCGCGCCGACCGGCTACCGCATCGCATGGAAGGAATTCACCCAGGCCCAGCCCCTGCTTCAGGCACAGAACGCCGGAGCGATCGATTTCTGCCGCGCCGGGGACGTCGCCTTTCTGTTCGCCTACGCCTCCGGCGCCCCCATCGTGGCGGTCGGGGCCAACATCACCGGCGGCCAGGGCGCGGCCATCCTGGTGCGCGGGGATTCCGCCATCGCCACCGTCAGAGATCTGAAGGGCAAGCGGGTGATCCTCAGCCCCGCGGGACTGGGCGAGCCCCTCTTGTACGGTCGCCTGGAGCAGGCCGGCCTGACGGCGGCGGATGTCCATGTGGTGCGCGCGGCGCAGAACGTCGCCCAGCTTTCGCTGGCCACGGGGCGGGTCGATGCCTGGGTCACCTGGCAACCTTATATCGCACTGGGGCAGGAGGTGGATGGCGACCGGATCCTGGCCGACGGCGCGGGGATCCTGCCCTTCTACGTGTTCGGGATCGCGCATCGCGACGCCCTGGCCGCCAAGCGCGCGGCGATCGTCGATCTGCAGCGGCGCATCGCCCGCGCGACGGCATGGGCGCGGGCCCATCGTGACCTGTATGCCCGGACCCTGGCCAAGATATCCCATCTGCCCGACGCCGTGGCCCGGCGGTCCGTCGCGGCCAGCCGGCTGGAGGACGTGGCGATCGACGACGGCGTCATCCGCGACACGGCCGCCCTGTATGGCAGGCTGGCCGCGTACGGGCTGATCGCGAAGGGGCTGGACATCAAGGCGGCCTTCGATCCGACCGTGCGCTGGGCGGCGTCCTCTGACGGCTTGGCGCGCGGCATGGCTTG
>NZ_JABXXP010000308.1 GCF_013376155.1 Nguyenibacter vanlangensis | reverse complement strand
GGATGGACCGGGCGCGGGCGGCGCTGCAGCCGGATACGGGGGCCACGACCTATCGCTTCGACCGCCACGCGATCGAGACCGTGCCGGGCGGGGACAATGCGCCGCTGAACGGCGTGCTGCTGCAGGCGCCCGGGGTGGCGCAGGACAGTTACGGGCAGATCCATGTGCGCGGCGACCATAACGAGGTGCAGTTCCGGCTGGACGGGGTGCAGTTGCCGGAGGGCCTGACGGTGTTCGGGCAGACGCTGATGACGCGCTTTGCCGATTCGCTGTCGATGACCACCGGGGCGCTGCCCAGCGAATACGGGTTTCTGCAGGCGGCGGTGATCGACATCACCACCAAGAACGGCGCGACCAATCCGGGGGGCGAGGCGTCGATCTATGGCGGGGCGCGGGATTATTTCTTTCCGTCGCTGCAATATGGCGGGCAGAGCGGGAAATGGGATTACTTCGCCACCGGGGATTTCGTGCATGACCGGGTGGGGATCGAGAACACCACGCCGCGTTTCAACGCGCTGCACGACCTGAGCAACCAGTACCATTTCCTGGGGCATCTGCGCTATACCGCCGATGCCGATACGCGGATCAGCCTGATCGCCGGGGTGTCGAACGCGGAATACCAGTTGCCGAACAATCCGGGCCAGCAGACGCAGTTCCAGGAACCGTCCTTTGCCGGCAGCACGCTGGCGCAGCATCTGGCGGGCAGCGTGGACAGCGCCAGCCTGGACGAGCGGCAGAAGGAGATCACGGATTTCGGCATCCTGTCGCTGCAGAAGGAAATCGGCCGGGTCAGCCTGCAGAGTTCGGCCTTTCTGCGCTATAGCAGCCTGGGCTATTCGCCCGACATGCTGGGGGACCTGGTCTATAACGGGATTGCCCAGCGGGCGGCGCGGTCGGTGTTTTCGACCGGGACGCAGAGCGACGCGACCTGGCGGGTGGCGCCGCGGCATACGCTGCGCTTCGGCTATCAGGTCTTCGTCGAGCGGAACGTGTCCAAGACCGATTCCCTGGTCTATCCGCAGACCGGCGCGGATGCGGCGGGCAATCCGGAATTCGGGAGCACGCCGGTTGCGATCCATGACGGCAGCGGGCTGACCGGGTGGATCTGGGGCCTGTACGCGCAGGACGAATGGAAGCCGGTGCGCGACCTGACGGTCAATTTCGGCCTGCGGATGGATGGGGTGGAGGAATATACCCACCAGCAGCAACTGAGCCCGCGGCTGAACCTGGTCTGGACGCCGCGCGCGGGCACGACGCTGCATGCGGGGTATTCGCGCTATTTCACGCCGCCGCCGTTCGAGGTGGTCAGCGGCGGGTCGCTGGACAAGTTCACGGGCACCAGCGCGGCGCCGGCCAGCGCGCAGAGCAGCACGGTACGGGCGGAGAGCGACCATTATTTCGACGCGGGGATCATGCAGCGGATCCTGCCGGGGTGGCAGGTGTCGTTCGACGCCTATTACAAGCTGGCGCACAACCTGATCGACGAGGGGCAGTTCGGCGCGCCGATCATCCTGTCGGGATTCAATTACCGGCGGGGACAGGTGAACGGCTATGAGGTCGCGACATCGTACGATCGCGGGCCGCTGTCGCTGTACGGCAACATGGCCTGGTCGCGGGCGATCGGCAAGGACATCACCAGCGCGCAGTTCAATTTCGACCCGGCGGACCTGGCCTATATCCGGCAGCACTGGATCTTCCTGGACCATGACCAGCGCTGGACGGCGTCGGCCGGGGCGGCGTACAGCCTCTTCTACCGCACCGGGCACCCGATGCGCCTGTCGGCCACCATGGTGTACGGCAGCGGGCTGCGGGCCGACGGCGCGGTGCCGAACGGGATGCAGCTTCCGCAATATGTGACGTTCAACCTGTCGCTGGTGCAGTCGTTCCAGGACCTGTTCCGGGTGCCGTTCCTGAAGCGCACGCAACTGCGGCTGGACGTGACCAACCTGTTCGACCGGAGATACGAGCTGCGCGACGGCACGGGGATCGGCGTGGGGGCGCCGCAATACGGGCTGCGGCGGACGATCCTGACGGGGATTTCGCAGCGGTTCTGAACACCCGGCCGCGCCGGGCGCCCGGGAAATTCCGGGCGCATGACATTTCGACCCCGTTATCTATAATCGGCCGCCGACGCAGTTTGGCGCAGGAGGCCGCGCATGAAGACCACCGAAGCCCATTCCGTCCTGCGCGGGCGGCATGTCGCGATGATTTCGATCGGCGGGGTGATCGGGGCCAGCCTGTTCGTCGGGTCGTCGAGCGCGATCGCCACGGCGGGGCCGGGGGTGTTCCTGTCCTATCTGCTGGCCGGGCTGATCATCCTGTGCGTGACGCGGATGCTGGGCGAGATGACGGTGGACGATCCGCAGGCGGGGTCGTTCGTCGCGCATGTGCGGCGGGGGCTGGGCGCGCGGGCGGCGTTCGTCGGCGGGTGGATCTATTGGGTGATGTGGGCGACGATCCTGGGGATCGAGGCGATCGCCGCCGCGTCGTTCCTGGCGCCGTTCGTCCCCCTGCCCTTCCTTGTCACGGAATGCCTGGTGATTGCCGCGATGACGGCGATCAACCTGTTTTCCGTGCGCGGATATGGCGAGTTCGAATTCTGGTTTTCGATGACCAAGATCATGACCATCGTGATCTTCATCGCCATCGGCCTCTGGACGCTGCTGGGGGCCCTGCTGGGGACGCACGCGCAGGAGGTGGCGCGGAACCTGGCCGGACAGGGCGGGCTGTTTCCGCATGGCGGATCCGCGCTGCTGGCCTGCATTCCGGCCATCATGCTGTCGATGGCCGGAGCCGAGATCACCACCATCGCCGCCACCGAGACCAGCCATCCGGCCGAAAGCGTGGGGCGGGCGACGCGGTCGGTGGTGCTGAGGATCCTGTTCTTCTATCTGGGGTCGATCGGGCTGATCCTGTGCCTGACGCCGTGGGAGGCGGTGGTACCGGGGCGGTCGCCGTTCCTGACCACGCTGCAGCGGATCGACATGCCGTTCGCGTCGCTGCTGATGACCGGGGTGATGCTGGTGGCGACCCTGTCGGCGCTGAATTCGGGACTGTACGTGACCTCGCGCATTCTGTGCGAGCTGGCCGAGGCCGGGGACGCGCCGCGTTTTTTCCTGGCGCGCGGCCGCAACAACACGCCGCGGCGGGCGATCCTGGCGGGCTGCGTGATCGCGGTGGCGGTGGCCGTGGCAGGGATGATGTCGCCCGGCGTGGTGTTCGCCTTTCTGGTCAGCGCGACGGGGACGTTCGTGCTGTTCGATTATGTGCTGATCGCGCTGGCGCAGATCCGGCTGCGGCGGCGGGCGCGGGCGGCGGGGCTGGTCCCGGCACTGCCGATGTGGTGCTTTCCGTGGCTGTCCTATGTCACGCTGGCCACGCTGGTCGGCGCGCTGCTGACGATGCTGGTGGCCAGCGGCCATACGCGGCGCGAGATCGTGCTGGGGGCGCTGACGCTGGGGCTGATCGTG
>NZ_JABXXP010000307.1 GCF_013376155.1 Nguyenibacter vanlangensis | reverse complement strand
GAGGCCGGCCCGCTCCGCTCCGCGGGCCTGCTGGTCGTCGACCGCCAGAGCTGGCCCCTGACCGACCTGCGCGTCGATTGGGACGATGCGCCGATCGCGCGCCTGGCCGATCTCTGGACCATCTGGCAGCCGCAGATGCACGATTACGTCACGCGCTGCCTGGATCCGTCGTCCGCGCCCGCGTACGGCGTGCCCGGCGACGAATGACCCCGGGCCCAGCCCGTCCTCCCGGATGGCCTTGGTTCCGGATAGGGTTCCGAACAGGTCCGCTCAGTCCGGCAACACCGCGATGACGTCGACCTCGATCAGCCATTCCGGACGGGCAAGGGCGACCACGACCAGCCCGGTGAAGACCGGAAAGACGCCCTTCAGATACTGTCCCAGGACGCGATACGTGGCTTCCCTGTGGCGAATATCCGTCAGATAGACGGTCACCTTGCAGATATGCGCAGGATCCGATCCCGCCTCTTTCAGCAGCAGCAGGATGTTCTGCATGACCTTGTGGGCCTGCCCGGCCGGGTCGCCGACGGCCACGTTCTCGCGCGTGTCGAGGTCCTGCGGCACCTGGCCGCGAAGATAGACCGTATTGCCCGCCACGACCGCCTGGCACAAATCATTGTCCAGGTTCTGCTCGGGATAGGTCTCTTTCGTATTGAACGGACGGATGCGCTTATGGACGGGCATATGTCGTGACCTCATGTCCTGGCCGGAGCCGGCGCACCGCCCCGCCCGGTTCGATCCGGGAATGGTCGCAGGCCGGGACGATCTATGAAAGAACGGAACCGTTTCCTTTGGCTTCGGAAAAACCGAAGGAAGCGGGGCGCGCGCCGCCAGGGCCTCCTTTCGCCGCCATGCGCGAACGGACATGATGATATCGCAATAAATGCACGGGCTTGATAGATTTTTCCGATGCACGGCGTAGGGAAATACGTCGCAGCGGGCTGCTGTATCCAGCGGCGGAATAATGTCGTATCGGTCGATGCCGCACCGGATCGTTCCGCGTCATCAGCGCGGCACCGGACACGGAGGGCTCATGATCGATTCGCTCGGTTCCCCGGAAGCGGAAACCATCTATCCGATCCCCCCCGCGCGCCGCCACGGCCGGCCGCGCGACCTGTTCACCGTGTGGTTCGGCCCGAACCTGATGATGCTGACCGTCGTGACGGGGGCGCTGTCCACGACGGTCTACGGCCTGCCGCTGCTGCCGGCGCTGCTGGCGCTCCTGGCCGGGAATCTGATCGGCGGCGTGTTCATGGCGCTGCACGCGGCGCAGGGGCCGCGTCTCGGCGTGCCGCAGATGGTCCAGACGCGCGGCCAGTTCGGCCTGATGGGCGCGGTGCCGGTAACCGCCGTCATCGTCCTGATGTATGTGGGGTTCGCGGCGTCGAACCTCGTGCTGGGCGCCGAGGGACTGCAAAGCATCGTGCCCGGCCTGGGCCGTCTTTCCGCCATCCTGGTCGTCCAGGCGCTTTCGGTCCTTCCCGCCATCCTCGGCTACCGGGCGATTCATCTCTCGGCGCGGGTCATGACGGTGCTCTGCGGCGCCGCCATCCTGTTCTGCATCGCGCGGGTGCTGGCGCTGCATGCCGGCGACCTGCCGTTCCTCGCGCCGGGCCGGCCGGGCTGGACCGGCATCCTGCGGACAATGTCCACGGCGGCCCTGTGGCAGATCGCCTATGCGCCCTATGTCTCGGATTCCTCGCGCTATCTCCCGGCCGGTCCCGCGGGCGAAAGACAGGCATTCGCGGCCTGCTTCTCCGGTTCCGTGCTGGGGTCGGTGCTGGCGATGGCGCTGGGCGCGGCGGTGGGGCTGCTGGCGGCGGGACACGGCATCGTCGTCACGCTGGCGGCGCTGCTCGGGCCGTGGGTGGCGGCGGTCCTGGCCGCGCTGTCGCTCGGCATCGCCGTCGCCAACGCCATGAACATCTATTGCGGGGCCCTGTCGACCCTGACGGTGGCGCAGACCTTCACGCCCGGCCGGCGCTACGGCCGGACCGCGCGCCTGATCGTGACGGTGGCGCTGCTGGCGCTGGCCTTTGCCATGGCGACCCTGATGGCCGACAGTTTCATGAGCGCATACGGCGAATTTCTCGAACTGCTGATGTCGGTCATGATCCCGTGGACGGCCATCAACCTGACCGATTACTACCTCCTTCATCACGGGGACTATGACGTCGCCTCGTTCTTCGCGCGGGACGGCGGGCGCTACGGTCTTTTCAACGGCCCCGCCCTGGCCTGCTACGTCATCGGCATCCTCGTGCAGGTGCCCTTCCTCTCGACCGCGCTCTATACCGGCCAGGTGGCGCGGGCGCTGGGCGGCGTCGACCTGTCCTGGGTCGTCAGCCTGCTCCTGACCCCGCCGCTCTATATCGCCATGGAACGGCGCTTCAACGCGCGGGCGCTGCCCGCCACGGCCACCGACTGAACAGACCGAAATCAGGGTCTCCAGGCGCAGGCGCGTTCCAGAAGATCCCCGATCAGGCCGGAAAGCTTTTCCATCTTCCGCGCATCGGCGGCAGGCGCCGCCCCACCCTCCGACGCCAGATAGGTCGCCTGGGCCTTCTCAAGCTGGATGGCATGGATCCCCTCCGCGGGGCGGCCGTAATGACGGGTGGTGTAGCCCCCCTTGAACCGGCCGTCGAGGACAGAGGAATAGCCCCCGCCCTCCGTCAGCCCGGCCATGACGGCGGCGATCAGGCCGCCGGCACAGGCGGCGCCGTCATTGGTGCCGAAATTCAGGTCCGGCAGCCGTCCTTCGAACAGGCGCGGGATCACCGTGCCAATGGAATGGGCGTCCCACAGGACGGCATGGCCGTGGCGCGCGCGCAGGCGGTCGAGTTCCGCCGCGACGGCATCGTGATAAGGCTGCCAATAGCATTGCCGGCGCGCCGCGATCTCGGATTCGCCGGGTTCGGCGCCGGGCCGGTAGATCGGCCGCCCATCGAAGGTCAGCGTCGGCACCAGGCCGGTCTTCGGCCGCCCGGGATAGAGCACCGCATCGTCGCCGCCGCGATTGAGGTCGATGACATAGCGCGAATAATGCGCCCGCAGCACGCCGGCGCCCAGCCGCGCCGCGACCTGGTACAGGCGGGGAACATACCAGTCGGTATCGGGCAAAGCGCGCCCCGCCTCCGTCATGCGCGCCGCCATGCCGGGGGCGAGGCGCGTCCCGGCATGGGGAATGGTGACCAGCACGGGGGCATCCCCCCGGACAAGCGAGAAAACCGGCCCCTCCATCGCGAAGATTCTCCTTTCAGGCCCGCAACCTTGTCAGGCCGACAGCCTTGCCATGGCCGCCCGGAAATCGCGGGCGATGGCATCCCGGGCGACATGCCGCCCGCCCGCGACCACCCATCGGCCGGCGCACAGGACATCGGAAACCGGAAGGGCCGGACGCGCGAAGAGGACGCTGTCGAGGATCGCGTCGCCCGTCAGGCCCGGCAGCGCCAGATCCTCCGCCGCCAGGGCGCAGAGATCCG
>NZ_JABXXP010000306.1 GCF_013376155.1 Nguyenibacter vanlangensis | reverse complement strand
GGCACGTCCTCAGGCCGCGGTGGCAAACGTGCTGGTCAGGGTGCGGCGCACCGCCTGCTGCCAGCCTTTCAGCATCGTCTCGCGCTGGGTGGCCTCCATCGCGGCGTCGAAGACGCGGCCGCGGGCCCAGCGGGCGGCGACATCGTCCAGATCGGTCCAGACCCCGGTCGCCAAGCCGGCCAGATAGGCGGCCCCGGTCGCCGTGGTTTCGAGATGGCGGGGCCGTTCGACCCGGGCCTGCAGGATGTCCGCCAGGAACTGGCAGAACCAGTCATTGGCCGCCATGCCGCCATCGACGCGCAATGTCGTCACCGCCCCGCCGCCGTCCCGGGCCATCGCCGCCATCAGGTCGTAGGTCTGATAGGCCACCGATTCCAGCGCCGCGCGGGCGATGTGCGCGGCCGTGGCGTCCAGGGTCAGGCCGCAGATCAGCCCGCGCGCCTCGGGATCCCAGTGCGGCGCGCCCAGTCCGACGAAGCCCGGCACCATATAGACGCCGTGGCTGTGCGGTATCCGGGTGGCCAGATCGTCGGTCTGCGAGGCATGGGTGATCAGGTGCAGTCCGTCGCGCAGCCATTTGATCGCGGCCCCGGCGACGAAGATCGCGCCTTCCAGCGCGTAGACCGTGCGGTTGCCGATGCGATAGCCGATCGTGGTCAGCATGCGATTGGCCGACTGGACCGCGGCTTCGCCGGTATTGAGCAGGACGAAGCAGCCGGTGCCGTAGGTCGCCTTGGCCATGCCGGGCCGGAAGCAGGCCTGCCCGACCAGGGCCGCCTGCTGGTCGCCCGCCATGCCCGCGACCGGAATTGCCCGCCCGAACAAGGCGGGATCGGTTTCGCCATAGATCTCGCTGTTGCTGCGCACCTGGGGCAGCAGCGCGGGCGGGATATCGAACAGGCGCAGCAGATCGTCATCCCAGACCTGGCGGTGGATATCGAACAGCAGGGTGCGCGACGCATTCGTGACGTCCGTGGCATGGACGCGGCCGCCGGTCAGGCGCCACAGCAGGAAGGAGTCGATGGTGCCGAAGGCCAGCTTTCCCGCTTCGGCATCGCGGCGGGCGCCCGGGACGTTATCGAGGATCCAGGCCAGCTTGGTCGCCGAAAAATACGGATCGAGCAGCAGGCCGGTACGCTGGCGCACCAGGTCCTCGTGCCCTTCCTGACGCATCCGGACGCACATCGGCGCGGTGCGGCGATCCTGCCAGACGATGGCCCGATGGATCGGCGCGCCGGTCGCGCGGTCCCATACCACGATCGTCTCGCGCTGGTTGGTGATGCCCAGCGCGGCGATCGACCCCGCGCCGCCGCCCTGCTCGATCGTTTCGCGCGCCGTGGCCAGCGTATCGCGCCAGATCTCGTCGGCATCATGCTCGACCCAGCCATGGTCGGGGTAGTGCTGGGCGAATTCGCGGCGGCTGGAAGCCAGTTCCTCGGCATCGCGGTCGAACAGGATGCTGCGGGTGGACGTCGTTCCCTGGTCGATCGCCAGGACTGTGGTCTTGTCGTTCATATGTCTTGCTCCTGACTTGGCTTCGTCGGTGTCAGCGGCGCGCGGCGATATAGGGCGGCGGGGCGGCGTCCGGGCTGGGGAAGGGTTCGACCTTCGCGGGTTCGCCGGGGCCGGATTCGATCTGGCTGGGCGGACGCCGCCGGGGCATGTAGGGCAGCACGAGGAACTGGAACGCCCCACCCCCGATCACGCCGCCCACCAGGGGACCGACGATCGGCACCCACCAGTAATGGCCCGGCGACGGCAGGGCCGTCGGCCCCCAGCCGGCCAGGAAGCAGAACAGGCGCGGCCCGAAATCGCGCGCCGGGTTCAGCGCCCAGGCTTCGAGATATCCCGCGCAGCCGCCCAGCGCCGCGACCAGCAGGCCGATGATCAGCGCGCCGGAATTCGCCTGCGGCGCCTGGGTATTGTATTCGGACGTGACCGCGAAGATCCCCAGCAGCAGCATCGCGGTCAGGATGATCTCGTCGACCAGGGCGTGCAGCGGGGTGATGGCCTCGCCGGGATGGGTGAAGAACACGCCCGCCGCGCCGCCGTCATGCATGCGGTCGAAATGATGCAGCATGTTGTAATGGTCGATCACCGGCGCATAGAGCACGTAGACGATCGCCGCCCCGGCCACGCCGCCCAGGATCTGGGCTGCGTTGTACGGCAGCACCTTGCGCCAGGGAAAACCCCGATAGAGCGCAAGCGCCAGCGTGACCGCCGGGTTGGCGTGCGTGCCGGACACCGCCCCGGTGACGTAGATGGCGATCATGACCGCCAGCCCCCAGACGATGCACACGCCCCAATAGGCGGTGCGATAGGGGCTGGGATCGTAGAGGAAATACATTCCCGCCACGGCATCACCGATCAGGACGATGATGAAGACCGCGATGAATTCGGAGATCAGCTCTCCGACGAATTGCCTGTCCTTGAACATGTTCCCGCTTCTTTTCCGTTGTTGTCGGGGAAATGTCGCGTTCGGGCGGCGGCGCGCCGCGGGGCGTTCAGCTTGCCATCGCGATCGGCGCCTGCCCGGACGGTCCTGGCGCGCCGGTCCGGCGCGCGTTCACATATCGCTCCAGCCGGGCGGCGTCGTCGCGGCCGACATGCAGGCCCAGGCGCGAGCGGCGCCACAGGATGTCGTCGGCCGTCTCCGCCCATTCCTCGCGGAGCAGATAATCCACCTCGCGCGCCGTCAGTCCGGCGCCGAATTCCTCGCCCAGATCGGCCATCTTGCGCGCGTCGCCGATAATGGCCCAGGCACGCGTGCCGTAATTGCGCGCCAGCCGCCAAGCCGTCCGTTCCGGCAGGAAGGGCGCGTCGGCGCGCAGTCGCTCCAATACGGCATCGAAACCGCCCGGCCCCAGATCGCCCCCCGGCAGCGGCTGATCGGCCGTCCACCCCGCGCCCGTCACCACAGGCAGGTACGGCGCCAGCTTTTCCAGCGCGTGTTCGGCCAGGCGGCGATAGGTCGTGATCTTGCCGCCGAAGATCGACAGCAGGGGGGCGCCGCCCGGAGTGGCGCCTGAAACACCGTCCGGGACGTCGACATCCAGCACATAGTCGCGCGTGACCGCCGACGCATTCTGCGCCGCGTCGTCATAGAGCGGCCGGACGCCCGCATAAGACCAGACGACGTCGGACGGCGCGATCGGCTTGTGGAAATAGCGGTTCACGCTGTCGCACAGATAGCGGATTTCCTCGGGCGAGATCTCGACCTGGCCCGGATCGGACGTCCAGGGCACGTCCGTGGTGCCGATCAGGGTGAAATCCTGCTCGTACGGGATGACGAAGACGATGCGCCGGTCGGGATTCTGCAGGATATAGGCCTGTTCTCCGTCGAACTGGCGCGGCACCACGATATGGCTGCCCTTGACCATGCGCACATGCTTGGTGGTCGCGACGCCCAGCCGGTCGCGCAACACGCGGTCGACCCAGGGCCCGGCGGCGTTGACCAGGGCACGCGCGCGCACCGTGCGG
>NZ_JABXXP010000305.1 GCF_013376155.1 Nguyenibacter vanlangensis | reverse complement strand
CCCCGCACCCTCGGGGCCGCGCTGCGCCCCCTGGCCGATCCCCGCACCGATATCGGCACCCTGGCCGCCCCCATCGCCGATGCCGACGAGGCCGCGCGCGATTCGGTGGTCAAGGTCGCCTGCGCCTTCGCCGACGACGATCCGCACGGCATCGCCCGCGCGCTGTATTTCTCCCGCGCGGCAATTCCCTGGGGCACGGGCCCGCTCTGGCACCATGTCGGCATCTACGCCTATCGCCGCGCGGCCCTGGCCCGTTTCGTCGGCCTGCCGGAATCCGCGCTGGAACGGCGGGAGAAGCTGGAACAGCTCAGGGCGCTCGAAGCCGGCATGACGATCGGATGCTGCCGCATCGACCACGCGCCGTCCGGCGTCGACACGCCGGACGACCTGGCCCGCGCACGCCGCGCGCTGACACAGGAAGGGCAGCGGGGAGGGGAGGCATGACCATGTCCGCGCCAAACGCGCCCACCCACGGCATCATCGCCTTCCAGGGGCGGCCCGGGGCCTATTCCGACCTGGCCTGCCGCCAGGCCCGCCCGGGCTGGGCCACCCTGCCATGCGCGACCTTCGCCGAGGCCATCGCGGCGGTCCATGACGGCCGGGCCGACCAGGCGATGCTGGCATGCGAGAACAGCCTGGCCGGCCGGGTGCCCGACATCCACGCGCTGCTGCCCCAGGCCGGGCTGCACATCGTGGGCGAGCATTTCCAGCGGGTGGAACATTGCCTGATGGGCGTTCCCGGCAGCACGCTGGCCACCGCCCGCCGCATCCATACCCACCCCGTCGCCATGGCCCAGATCCGCGGCATCATCGACGAACTGGGCCTGACCCCGGTCGTCGAATTCGACACGGCCGGCTCGGCCGAACTGGTGGCCCAATGGGGCAACCCCGAGGACGTGGCCGTCGCCTCGTCGCTCGCCGCCGAACTGAACGGCCTGGTCATCCTGCGCCGGAATGTCGAGGACGCGTCCCACAACACCACGCGCTTCTACATCGCCTCGCGTGACGCCGCCCGCCCCCCGGCGGGCCAGCCCGACACGATCACCACCGTCCTCTTCCGCGTCCGCAACACCGCCGGCGCGCTGTACAAGGTGCTGGGCGGCTTCGCCACCGCCGGCGTCAACATGACCCGTCTCGAAAGCTACATGCTCGACGGCTCGTTCGCCGCAACCCAGTTCCTGATGGACGTCGAAGGCCACCCCAACGACCCGGCGCTGTCCCGCGCCCTCGCCGAACTCGCCTTCTTCTCCGAAAACGCATCGATCCTGGGCGTCTATCCCGCCGCCCCCTTCCGTCGGGACGTCCCTCAGAACACGGACGTCGGACAGACGGGCGCCAAACAGGCGGACAAACGATAGGGGGCAGGGCCTCCACGGACGCAAACGGCCCGCATCGGGCCTTTCGCAACCGATCGAGAGTTGTCTTGCCCCCGCACCCCGCATTAACAGAGGCATGAACGGACCGGCGCCCCGTGGCCCCTGGACCCGCCCCAAGGCAGCGCCCATTCTCAAAGACTGCGAGATTCAAGTGGAAACGACCATGTTCAAGGGCTCCATCACCGCCCTGATTACGCCGATGGACACCGACGGATCGCTGGATTTTCCGGCATTCGGGCGACTGATCGACTGGCAGGTGACCGAGGGCAGCTCGGGCGTGGTCCCGATGGGCACGACGGGCGAAAGTCCGACCCTCAGCCATGACGAGCATGCCCGTGTCGTCGCATTCACCGTCCAGACGGTCGCCGGCCGCATCCCCGTCATCGCCGGCGCCGGCTCCAACAGCACGGCCGAGGCCGTCGCCATGGCCCGCCATGCCAAGACCGCCGGCGCCGACGCGGTCCTGGTGGTCGCGCCCTATTACAACAAGCCGACGCAGGAAGGACTCTACCGTCATTTCATGGCGGTCGCGGACGCCACCGACCTGCCGCTGTTCATCTACAACATTCCCGGCCGCTCGGTCGTCGATATCTCGGTCGAAACCATGGCCCGCATGGCGCGACACGCGCACATCGTGGGGGTGAAGGACGCCACCGCCAACCTGCTGCGCCCGCTGCAGGTCCGTCGCGCCATCCGCCACAAGCCCTTCATCCAGCTTTCCGGCGAAGACGGGACCGCCGTGTCCTTCCTGGCAGCCGGCGGCACGGGCTGCATCAGCGTCACCGCCAACGTCGCCCCGCGCCTGTGCGCCGAAATGCACCGCGCCTGGCAGGACGGCCGCGTGGCCGACGCCATGGCGATCCAGGACCGGCTGTCGGCGCTGCACGACGCGCTGTTCTGCGAAAGCAACCCCGGACCTGTGAAATACGCCGCCAGCCTGCTGGGCCTGGCCGGCGAGACCTGCCGCCTGCCGCTGGCCCCGCTGTCCGACGAATCCCGCGCCCGGGTGCGCGATGCCCTAGCCCTCGCGGGATTGCTGAACTAACCCATGGCCGAGAAGAAAAAGAGCGGCATGATCTCGACCGGGATCGCGGCACAGAACCGCAAGGGCCGCTTCAACTACACGATCGTCGAGACGATCGAGGCCGGGCTGGTCCTGAAGGGCCCCGAGGTCAAGAGCCTGCGCCTCGGCCGCGCCACCATCAACGAAGCCTATGCCGGCGACCGTAACGGCGAGATCTGGCTGTTCAACAGCTATATCCCCGAATATCAGGGCGGCGTCCTGTCGCGCTTCGATACCCGCGCGCCGCGCAAGCTGCTGCTGCACCGCAAGCAGGTGGACAAGCTGCTGGGCGCCGTGGCGCGCGACGGCGTCACCCTGGTGCCCCTGGATATTCACTTCAACGCCCGCGGCGTCGCAAAAGTCACGCTGGGCATCGGCGAGGGACGCAAGAAGGCCGACAAACGCCAGGCCATCGCCGATCGCGACTGGCAGCGCGACAAGGCCCGGCTGATGCGCAACAAGGGCAGGGATTAGTGTCCTGCCCGAGAAATTCTTATGAGAATTTCTCGGACCAGCAGGCCACTAAAATATTGATTCTAGTGTCCTTTCGATTCCGAAATTCGCTTGCGAATTTCGGAATCAGGACGCTAGAGCATCATCCGACCGGACGGGCGCATCCGGTCGGATAAAGATGCTCGCTAAAACAATGAGCTAGAGCCATATCCGTGAACCGGTGTGAACGGATATGGCTCTAGACCCGCCATTCCCGAAACGAGACCCAAAATAAAACGGGGCCGCCCGAAGGCGACCCCGTCATCCTGTCCGGCATCCGCCGAAGCAGTCAGTCGACGCTGATCGACGCGGCCTCGGGGCCCTTCTGGCCCTGGACGACCTGCACATTGGCCGTCTGGCCTTCCGTCAGGCCGGTCAGGCCCGAACGTTCCAGCGCCGAGGCATGGACGAAGATGTCCTTGCCGCCGCTTTCCGGCGTGATGAAGCCAAAGCCCTTGGTCGCATTGTACCACTTGACCACGCCGCGCATTTCCTGCGCATGCGACAGGTCGGGGGCAGGGCGCGACGGGCGGCCGCCAAAGCCGCCGGGGG
>NZ_JABXXP010000304.1 GCF_013376155.1 Nguyenibacter vanlangensis | reverse complement strand
GAAACCGATCAGCAGCGGCCGGCGGCCGATGCGATCGGACAGCGCGCCGAAGGCCGGCTGGGCCAGGGCGAAGACGAACAGCGCCGACGCGGCGATCAGGGTCGCGCGCTCGCGCGGAAAACCCAGCGTGTTGACCAGGTATTTCTGCATGTAGATCGTATAGGTGTAAAAGGCGACGGTGCCGCCCAGGGTCAGCCCGCACACGGTCAGGATCGCCTTCGGATGCCGGATCAACGCCCGCAGGCCGCCGCGCTGGCGGCTGGCGCGCGTGCGGGTGAATTGCGCGCTTTCGTGCATGTCGCGGCGCAGCCACAGCACCGACAGCGACAGCAGCGCGCCGATGCCGAACGGCACCCGCCAGCCCCAGGCCGCGATCTGCTGCGGGGTCAGCAGCGCGAACTGCATGGCCAGCAGCACCAGCAGGGCAAGCAACTGGCCCATCACCAGCGTGACGTACTGAAAGCTGGAATAGAAGCCGCGCCGCCCGGGGGGCGCGACCTCGGACAGGTAGGTGGCGCTGGCGCCGTATTCGCCGCCAAGGCTCAGCCCCTGGATCAGCCGGGCGACGACCAGCACGACCGGCGCGGCGACCCGATCCGGTCGTAGCCGGGGCAGAGCACGATCAGCATCGAACCCAGGCTCATGGTCAGGATGGACAGGCTGAGCGCCGCGCGGCGCCCATGGCGGTCGGCCATGATGCCCATCAGCCAGCCGCCGATCGGACGCATCAGAAAGCCCACCGCGAAGATCGCCGCGGTGTGCAGCAATTCGGTCGTGGGATCGCCCTCGGGGAAGAAGACATGGGCGAAATAGAGCGAGAAGGCGGAATAGACGTACCAGTCGTAATATTCGACCAGATTGCCCGCCGACCCGGCAACGATGCCCCGCAGGCGCTGAACGGCCGTCAGCCCGTCCGGTGCGGCGCGCTGAACAGGGGGCGGGGTCACGTAATTCATCATCCGGTCCGTTTTCGGTTTCCCCAGCGCTGGGGCATGGGGAACAATCCGGAGACGCAACCGGATCGAAGGGGAGGGGGCTGGGACAGTCCTACTATCGCGCGCACGCACGGGGCAAGGTCGGCGGCGCCCGCGCCCGCATGACCGCCGGGCCGGATCTCATCCATCGTTTCAAATACCGCAAGGAACACGACGCGGCGTCGCCGTGCCCGGCGCGCCTGCGCGCCTATCGGAGGCGATAGGTCGCGGCGGTGCCGTTGGCGGGAACGACGAAGCTGGCGCTGCCCGCCGCGCCGTCATAGGCCGCACCGGCAACGCCGCGCGGCGCATGCGCCAGCCCATGGACGACGATGCGATAGCTGTGCCACCACGGCTGGAAGCTGCCCTCCGGCCGGCCGATCGTCACCGTCACGCCGTGATCGGCCTCCAGCGTGCAGGACAGGGCGGTGCGGCTATAGGCGCCGTGGCGGAAGGCGAAGCTGTGGCCGTCATCGGCATAGAGGCTGCCCTGGCAGTCGGCGCCGGGATAGACGTCCAACTGCAAGGGTCCCTCCGGCGTTTCGCCGGTGCTCTGCACCAGATTCTGGCGCGGGATGATCGAACCCGCCCGGACGAACACCGGCAACTGGTCCAGGCGCGGCGTGATGCCGAGCGTATGCGGCGCGGTGGGGCCGGTATCCTTCAGGGTGATGAACAACCCGCCCGCCCCCCACAGGCTGAGCGGCTTGAGGTTGGTGACCGGCTTGCCGGTCCAGTAATCATACCAGCCGCCCGCCGGCAGGGTAACGGAGTACGGCCCCGGCGATTCCGGGCTGGGCGGCGCCGCGACCATCAGCGCGCGTCCCAGCATGAACTGGCTGTCGGTGGCCAGGTCGAGCGGCGTGCCGTCCAGCAGGCCCGCGGGAAATTCCATGAACAGCGGCCGCATCATCGGAATGCCGGTGCGCGCGGCCTCTTCCGCCACGGTATAGAGATAGGGCAGCAGCCGGTAGCGGGCCTCGATGAAGCGGCAGCGGATGTCCTCCTGCGCCGTGCCGCCGACCCAGGGCTCCTGCGGCAGGCTCTGCTCGTCGCTATGGTCGCGGGCGATCGGGGTGAACATCGCCACCTCGATCCATTTCGTCAGCAGGTCCGCCGAGGCCGAGCCGGCGAAGCCGCCGATATCGGCGCCCGAGAAGGTAAACCCGCCCAGGCCCAGGCTTTCCAGCATCGGAATGGTCAGGCGCAGATGATTCCAGGTGGAGCTGTTGTCGCCGGTCCAGGTGACGCCATAGCGCTGGCCGCCGGCATAGGACGCGCGGGTCATCACGAAGGGCCGTTCGTCCGGCTTCAGCGCCAGCAGGCCCTCATAGGTCGCGCGATGGTTCTGCATGCCATACAGGTTGTGGATCTCGCGATGGCTCGCAACGCGCGCGGCGAAGCCCGGCTCGTCGATCCGGTGGCGGTTGTCCAGCGGCATGGTCTTGGTCGGCGTGTCGAAGATCGCCGGTTCGTCCATGTCGTTCCAGAAGCCGGAAATCCCGTCCTGAAGGTAGAACTGCCGGTAGAGCGTGCCCCACCAGGCGCGGGTGGCCGCCTGGGTGAAGTCCGGGAACAGGGTCGGGCCAGGCCAGACCGGCGCGACATAGGGCTTGCCGTCGGCGGTTTTCACGAACCGGTCCTGCGCCATGCCGCTGTCATAGGGGGCGTAGCCCGCGTTCGGCAGGTCGGCGATATGCAGGTCGGTGATCGCCACCGTATGCACGCCCTGGGCGGTGAAGTCCGACACCATTTTTCCGAAGGTCGGAAAGGTCTTCGCATCGACCGTGAAAGGCCGGTAATGCTGTTGGTAGTCGATATCCAGCCAGATCGCGTCGGTGGGAATCCGGTCGTGGCGCAGGCGGGCGACGATCGCCCGGACGTCCTTCTCGGTCGGGTAGCCCCAGCGCGATTGCTGAAAACCCAGGGTCCAGAGCGGCTGCATGGCCGGCGTGCCGGTCAGCCAGGCATAGGCGCGCTCCACGTCCTTGGGGTCGGGGCCGGCCAGCACATAGTAATCGACCGGGCCGCCATCGGCGCCGATCGCCAGCTCGCCGCGCCGCGTCTTGCCGAAATCGAAGCTGGTGCGCCAGCTATTGTCCAGGAACATCCCGTAATAGCCGCCCTTGGTATAGCCGATGAAGAACGGGATGTCCTTGTAGAGCGGGTCCTGCCCTTCCTGGTAGCCGTAGCTGTCGGTGTTCCACATGACGAAGCTGCGGCCCAGCCGGTCCAGCGGGCCGAACTTGTCGCCCAGGCCGAAATAATGCGCGTCGTCCGGGATGGATTTGGTCATGGTGAAGCCGTCGCCGCGCCGGTCGGGCACCATTGCGCCGTCCAGGTCCGACAGCAGCACCCGCCCGGTGCGGTCGGTCACCGTCACCCCGCCATCCCTGCGGGACACCGCGACCTTCAGCGCCCGGGTTGAGAACCCCACCGCATCGGCGGTCGAGAACCCGGTGACCGCGACCGAGGCGCGGCGGGCGGCAGGCAGCACCGCCCAGGACGCGTCCTCG
>NZ_JABXXP010000303.1 GCF_013376155.1 Nguyenibacter vanlangensis | reverse complement strand
CGATCGCCGGCCGCGCCTTCCCGCATTCGGCCGGCGTTCAGCCGCCCGGCGGCGCCATGAATTCCGGCCCCACCGGGTCCGTGACATGGGTGGCCAGGATGCGGTCGATCTCGGCCTTGTCGTCGGCCGACAGATGCCAGCCGATCGCCTGATCGATTCCCGCGATCTGTTCGGGCTTGCGCGCGCCCCACAGCGCGATGGTCGGCCCCTGGTCGAGCACCCAGCGGACCGCCAGCGCCAGGACCGAACGGTCGAAACGCTGCCGCGCGAAATCCTGCAGCGCCGCGACGGCAGCCAGATACTGGGCGAAACGCGGGGCGCGGAATTTGGGGTCCACGCTGCGCAGGTCATCGGCGTCGAAGCTGGTGTCGGCCGACATCCGCCCGGACAGCAGGCCGCGGCACAGCGGCCCATAGGCCAGCACCGCCAGGCCGTGCGCAACCGACCAGGGCAGGATATCGGCCTCGATCGCGCGTTCGAACAGGTTATAGGGCGGCTGGACCGCGGCCAAGGGCGCAACGGCACGGAACTGTTCCATCTGCGCGACCGAGAAATTGCTGACGCCCAGCGCCAGGACCTTGCCCTCGCGATGCAGCCGTTCCAATTCGCGCGCAGTCTCGTCGACCGGCACCGCGGGATCGGGCCAGTGGACCTGGTACAGGTCGATGCGGTCGGTGCGCAGCCGGCGCAGCGAATCCTCGATTTCCTGGCGGATGCGCGCAGGGGCGGCATTGCGGAAGGGCTTGCCGTCCTTCCAGTCCAGCCCGGCCTTGGTGGCGATCGCCACCGCGTCGCGCCGCCCGGCCAGGGCCTGGCCCACAATTTCCTCGGAATGGCCGAAACCATAGACCGGGGCGGTATCGATCAGATTGATGCCCAGATCCAGGGCCGCGTGGATCGTGGCGATGGCCTGCCGATCGTCGGGGCCGCCCCACATCCAGCCGCCGATCGCCCAGGTTCCCAGCGCGATTCGCGAAACGGGAACGGGAATGCCTGCAATGGCTAGGGTTTCCATCGGCATGGTTCTCTCCTTCGTATAGTAATGCCCTGTCGTCCCCATCAAGGACCGGGACGGCGCTCCGGCCCGGCAACGCAGCGCCGGACGGATGCGATGGGCAGCAAGCAAAAAAAAGACCGGGGCGAGACCACCCCGGCCAAGTCTTTCCCTCGTATGCAAGTGACGGATAACCCGTCGCCCCCACTCGACGCCGATATCGCCGGAGGCTCAATAAAAAACGGTTTTAGTTATGTGCCGTTTTCGTGAAGCGGCCCGCCTTCCGCCCGGTTTCCGGTGAACGACACCCTTCCCCCGCCGGGCCGCGCGCCCTATGGGTAGGGTGCCGGCCCGTCCGCTCGCGGTGCCCGGCCCGCTGAACGGGGCACGCCGAATGGAGAGACAATGCCGCGCAAGACCGTCGTGATGGCGCCCCTGCTGTTGCTGGGCGCCTGCGCCAGCCAGCATCTTCCGTCCGCCCATCCGGCCAGCACGCCGACAGCCCAATATCCCAACGGCCAGGGCCCGCTGGCGGTGGACGAGCATGTTCCGGAATTCGCCACCCGCAATTTCGAGCCCTTCACCCGGCAGGACGTGGTGGCGATCGCCATGCGGGAATGGCGGCTGTTCGGCCGGCCGGTGGATGACGACGACCCCGAACAGCGGCCCGACCCGCAGACCCCGTCGGTCAAGCCCGAGCGCATGCCCGGCCTGTGGCAGCGCGTGGGCGAATATTGGTGGATCGGCCAGGACCCCGGGGAAACCGAGGTCGCCTGGACGGGCAAGCACTCTGCCGGCGGCCACATCACCGATTTCGTCCATGACGGATTCTATGCCTGGTCGGCGGCCTTCATCTCCTACGTCATGCGGGTGGCGGGGGCGAATGACCGCTTCGCCTATTCGCCCAACCATTCGACCTATATCAACGCCGCGGCGGCAGGGACGGAAAGCGGGGTGCGGGCACGCGACCCGGCGGCCTATGCCCCGGCGCTGGGCGATCTGATCTGTGTCGGGCGCGGCGCCAGCAAATCGGTGCGCTTCGCCGACCTGCCGACCCAGTACGGGTTTCCGGCCCATTGCGGCATCGTGGTCGCGACCGACCAGAACGGCCCGCCCTTCGGCCGCCAGATCAGCATCATCGGCGGCAATGTCGACGACGCGGTCACCCTGACGCACGTGCCGGTGGGGCCGGACGGCAGGCTGGCGGACGCAACCGGCCACAGCTACGACCCGCGCTATCCGTGGTGCGCCGTGCTGCAGGTGCTCTATGACGCGGATGCCGAACCGCCGGACCTGGTGGACCCGCCGAAGCACGGCTGAACGGCGCGCCTGACCGCGCAACCTGACCGGGGAGCCTAATCGCGGCCCGCTCCCGGTCCCGTCTATCCCTGGCGCCAGGGCAGGCCCTCGGCCTTCCAGCCGGCCACGCCGCCGCGATGGCCCAGCGCATCATGCGGCCCCTCGAATCCGTCGGCCACGTTGAAGACATGGGCGAATCCCGCCATGCGGGCCGCCATGGCCGCGGACCGGCTGCGCGCGCCCGACCGGCAGATGAAATAGATCTCGTCGTCCTCGGTCAGTCCGGCCTGCCGCAACTGCTCGACGAATCGGGGATTGGGCTGACCGCCCAGATACTGCCACGACAGCGGCAGGACCTGCTTGTCGATGCCAGCCAGGTCGGGCAGGCCCACGAACATCCATTCAGCCTCGGTGCGGACATCGACCAGCCGGGCGCGCCCGCGCTCCTTCAGGGCCGTCCAGCTATCGGCCGGCGTTACGTCCTCGATCATCTTGTTTCCCATCGCAAGAATGCACATTGTGCGCCGGAGCGCGCGAATCCCGCCTCAGTTGCAGAGAAGGTGCTGCCTTATGGCCGAAAGTGCAAACCCGTCCTCCGTCGGCTGGACCACGTCCTCGCCCACCATGACCGCGGCGATCGGCCATACGCCGCTGATCCGGCTGCGGCGTGCGTCGGACCTGACGGGATGCGAGATCCTGGGCAAGGCGGAGTTCATGAATCCCGGCGGCTCGGTCAAGGACCGCGCCGCGCTGGCGATCATCGACGATGCCGAGCGGCGCGGCCTATTGAAGCCGGGCGGCACGGTGGTGGAAGGCACGGCGGGCAATACCGGCATCGGCCTGACCCTGGTGGCCAATGCGCGCGGCTATCGCTCGGTCATCGTGATGCCCGAGACGCAGAGCCAGGAGAAGATCGATTTCCTGCGCATGATCGGCGCCGATCTGCGCCTGGTCCCCGCCAAGCCCTATCGCGATCCGGGCAACTACGTCCATGTCTCGCGCCGCCTGGCCGAGGAGACCGGCGGCGTGTGGGCCAACCAGTTCGACAACGTCGCCAACCGCGAGGGGCATCGCGCCACCACCGGGCGCGAGATCTGGACCCAGACGGACGGGCATATCGACGCCTTCACCTGCTCCTGCGGCACCGGGGGCACGCTGGCCGGCGTGGCGCTGGGCCTGGCCGATTGCGCCGCGGCC
>NZ_JABXXP010000302.1 GCF_013376155.1 Nguyenibacter vanlangensis | reverse complement strand
AGGCCCGTCGCCTGCCGCAAGGCCGCGGATGCGGCCTGGTCCGGCAGGGGCACGTGCAGCGCCGCCCCGGTGGTCAGCCGCGCCAGATAACGCGCGGTGGTCAGGAAGACCTCGGCGTCGGCCTCGGTGCTGGGAAGCGGGTTTTCAAAGGCGAACAGGATGCGTAACGCCCCGCCTTGAACCGCATCGGTGGGGGGCGGGCTGGTCTGTGTCATGTCGAAATCCGCTTTTCGTCCCGCCAGGCCGGGCTGGCGGCGCATATGAGCGGGAATGCCGGTTGCTGTCCAGAACCGCTTCATCCGGAACCATTTTGTCCGGAAGAGCCGGGGCCGTTCCCCGGGGCTGGTACCGGCGGGCGGCGGGCATGGCATCAGGCATCTCGCGCGGGCGTGCAACCATCTCGGTTCCGCGACGCTAGAGGTGAGTTACCGGACAAAGCGTCCTGCCCGCGCCTCAGGAGCCAACGGTCATGCCTGACCTGACATTCACTGAAACCCTGTCTTGTCTGATGGTGCTGCGCGCGCAGGTCTCGGGCCCTCATTCGGTGCTGGTCGCCCGGAACTGACTCACCGGTAATGGCATGTCGTACAGAAGTATCGGGTATTGGAGGCCGGGATTAAATCCCGAATTTGATGGTGACCATCAAATCAACACAAATTTCGTAATGTAATTTCTTTATGAAGATATTATGGCCGGGATCGTGCCCGCCACCACCTTGTTTTGAATGGAGAATGGCTATGACAGACAATGTGGCGATGATCGACAGGGACCCCCTGCTGCTGGCCGGCGCCACCGCCCATGCCCTTGAGCCCCGCGCGCTTGACGCGGACGGTTCGGCTGCGGCCGCGCGGCATCATGCGGACGATCTGATGCATCATGTCCGCGCGCCGGTCTTGACGCAGGATGAGCGGATCGGCGGAGCCAAGATGTCGCGGCCGACGCCGGCGCAGCAACTGGGCAAGCGTATCCAGGCCCTGCGGAAGGCCGCGGGCATGAACCAGTATCAGTTGGCCGACCGGTTGGGCATGTCGCGGTCGGCCGTCGCGTTCTGGGAGACCGGGCGCGAGAGCAGCGCGCGCAAGCATATTCCGCGCCTGGCCCGTCTGTTCGGCGTGTCCGAGGAAGCGTTCCTGACCGACCAGCACGACGAAAGCCATGAGATGACGCTGACGTCCGACGAGCACGACCTGCTGGTGCTGTACCGGATGCTGGATGCGACGGACAAGCTGTCGGCCCAGAAATGGATCGAAAAGCGGGTCGTGCGCCAAGGCCAGTGATGCCGGAGACGATGATCTCGGAAGCACCTGGGATCCCGGACGCACCCGGCCGGGTCCGGGTCAGCGCGCCAGCGTGACCAGGATCGGCCGGTGGTCCGACGGGCCGTAGGGCAGGGCGCTGCACGACACGCAATGAAGGGCGCGCGCCACGCAGCGATCCAGGCGTAGCGGCAGGACGCCGTACATGCGGTGCGTTGCCGTTCGCGGGCCCAGATCGGTGAAGCCGGGCGGGCAGGTCGGCCCGACGGCGTTGAAATCGCCCATGATGACGTCGATGTCGGGGCAGGCCGACAGGATGTGGCGGATCTGCCGCCGGTTGGCGCGCTGGCCATGGTCCAGATGCACGTTCGCGATGCGCAGTCCGCCCGTGCGCCCCTCCATATGCCCATCCATGCGGATGATCTGTGCGGCGCGCGGCGCGACCGAACGGCGGATGGGGACCGGCAGGTCGCGGCGGGTCGCGGCGGGCAGCATCAATTGCGTCGCCTGGACCGGATGCGGGCTCCACATGGCCGGGGCGTGCGGACGCGGCGGCGCCATGGCGCGGTGGTACCGGCCGCCCAGCAAGTCCGGCAGCGCGTCCAGGCCCGCCGTCGTTTCCTGCATCAGCACCAGGTCCGGTGCGACGTCCCGGATCAGCCGGGCCACGTCGTGGCAGCCGGCGCCGCGCCGTACCAGCAGGTTCCAACTGAGGATACGCAGCATGTGCCGGCCTATTGGAACCGGCACGGCCGGTCGATCGTGGGGGCCTGGTCGGTCTGGATGACCATCAGCGTCACCGGTCCGTCGCCGACATTGCCGGCATTGTGTCCGATATGTCCCCTGGCGTCACGGCGGGACATCTGGTCCTCGCCCAGCGAGAGGTCGCCGGGCCCCATGACCACGCGGGTGCCGTCCATCGCCTCGACGAACCACGTGCCCCGCAGGGGAATGATCCATTGCACCGTCGGGTCCGGGTGCCAGGTGCCGTCCCAGTGCGCCGGCTGCACGGTCGAAATGATGGTCGTGCGGCCGGGCGGCAGCCGGTCCTGCCATTGCGGGCCGGCCGGCTTCGACATGGATTTCAGGATGTAGCGGTGGAAATGGCAGTGCGTCAGGTGGCTGACGCCTTTCGAATCGGTCCAGTTGTGCCAATAGACGCCCTGCGGGGCGGCGTCGGACGCGGTTGCGTCCGCTGGCATCATCGCCGGCATCATTGCCGGCATCATTGGTGGAATCATCGCGAGCATCGTCGTCAGAATTCTCGCGCGCGTCCGGTGCGCGTGCAACCGGCGATGGAGCGGATCGGTGTCGGTCATGGCCGCATTCCTCCTGCCCGCCGATCATGCCCGTCCCGCCGCGTCCTGTCCGGTCTCCGGACTTCAAAAATCCTTTTATTTGCCTCGGGCCCGGATCGCGGGGATTCTGGACGCGATGTCCTGCGGTCCTGCCTGGCGGCCCTGCCCGGCCGGCCCGGTCGAAAGGGATGGGATGAACGCGGAAACGCAGGGAGCGGCGCAACCTGCCGCGGCGGCGGTGGTCGATGTCCGGGATCTCGTCAAGGCCTTCGGGACATGTCGGGCCCTGGACGGGCTGTCCTTCGCGATCGCGCCGGGTGAGATCGTGGCCCTGCTGGGGCCGAACGGTGCGGGAAAATCCACGCTGATCGGCTGTCTGCTGGGGTTTCTGCTGCCCGGCAGCGGCACGGTCTCGATCTGGGGGCAGGAGGCCGGGGCGCTGGATGCGCTGCGGCGTGCCCGCATGGGCTATGTGCCGCAGGCGATGAATGCGTTCGGGTCCTTTCGGGTCGGGCAATTGATCGCCTATCTGGGCGGGTTTTACGCCAGCGTGCCGCAGGCGCCCGATCCGGCGCTGCTGGCCTGGGCCGATCTCGACCCCGCGGCGCGGGTCGGGCGGCTGTCGGGCGGGCAGAAGCAGCGCCTGGCCATCGTGCTGGCGCTGCGCCATCGGCCGGATTTCCTGATCCTGGACGAGCCGGTCGCCAGCCTGGACCCCCAGGCGCGGCGCGATTTCATGGCCCTGCTGGACGAATATTGCGCGCGGACGGGCGCCTGCGTGCTGATGTCCTCGCATATCCTGTCGGACCTGGAGAAGGTGGCGACGCGCGCGCTGTTCATGGCGCGGGGGCGCATCGTGCATGACACGCCGATGGAGCGGTTTCGCCGGGCCACGCGCTGGATCGTGCCGGCGGGCGATGGCGGCGCGGCGCCGCCCA
>NZ_JABXXP010000301.1 GCF_013376155.1 Nguyenibacter vanlangensis | reverse complement strand
CCTGGCCGAGGCGCTGCGTGCGAACGGCCGAGACGTGCTGTTCCTGTCCTGCGACCTGGCCGACGTCGCGGCTCTGCGCCGGGCCGTCGCGGATGTGGCCCAGGCGAACGGGCCGGTCGAGATCCTGCTGAACAACGCCGGATATGACCAGCGCCACACGCTGGACGAGGTCGACGAGGCGCTGTGGGAGAGCCTGTCGGCGGTGAATATCCGCGCCCAGTTCTTCGCGGTCCAGGCGGTGGCGCCCGGCATGCGCCAGATGGGGCGCGGTTCGATCATCTGCCTGGGTTCGACCGGATGGATGCAGAAAAATGCCGGCTATCCGGTCTATGCGACCGCCAAGGCGGCGGTCAAAGGGCTGGTGAACAGCCTGGCGCGGGAACTGGGTCCGTTCCGGATCCGGGTGAATGCGCTGGTGCCCGGCTGGGTCATGACCGAACGCCAGTTGCGCCTGTGGGTGACGCCGGAGGGCGAGAAGGAGATAGACCGCGCCCAGTGCCTGCCGGGCCGGGTGCGGCCCGGGGACATCGCGCGCATGGCGCTGTTCCTGGCCGCCGACGACAGCCGCATGTGCACCGGGCAGGACTTCATCGTCGACGGGGGATGGGTCTGACGTGCCGGCCGTGCCCCAAGCCGGCTTGGCCGGGATGAACCGGACCCGCTATATTTCGTTAAGATTGGGTGCAGAGGGGGCAAGATGCATGTGTACGGATCTGCCGCGTCGTCAGGGACCGGACATCTGAAGCAATCGGTTGCCGGCCGTGCCGGCCTGGTCGCCGGATTGGCCGCCGTCGCGGGGCTGATGTTCGGGCTGGATATCGGCGTCATTTCCGGCGCGCTGGGCCTGATCGCCCAGGAATTCAGCACCACGCAGATCCAGGAGGAATGGATCGTCGCGGCGATGATGCTGGGCGCCGCCCTGGGCGTGCCCGTCGCCAGCCGGCTGTCCTTCGTCTGGGGACGCAAGCGCACGCTGATCATCGGCGCCAGCCTGTTCATCTGCGGTTCGATGTCCTGCGCGCTGGCCGGTTCGGTCGGCGTGCTGATCGTCGCGCGGATCGTGCTGGGCCTGGCGGTCGGGGTCTCGACCTTTACCGCGCCGCTTTATATTGCCGAGGTCTCGGACCCCGCGCATCGCGGTGCCATGATCTCGGTCTATCAGTTGATGGTCACGATCGGCATCCTGGCGGCCTTCGTTTCGAACGCGCTGTTTTCCTATTTCGATGCGTGGCGCTGGATGCTGGGCGTGGTCGCGTTTCCGGCGGTGGTCTTTCTGATCGGCGTGCTGTTCCTGCCGCACAGCCCGCGCTGGCTGGTGCTGCGCGGCAAGCGCGACGCGGCGCGGCGCGCGCTGCTGGAACTGCGCGGTCCGGTGCGCGGCGTGGCCGACGAACTGAACGAGATCGACGCCCAGTGCCGCGACGGCGGCAACGGCTTCGCGCTGTTCCGTGCCGACCGCAATGTCCGCCGCGCGGTCTTTCTGGGCGTCATGCTGCAATGCATCCAGCAATTCAGCGGCGTGAACGTGGTGATGTATTACGCACCGCGCATTTTCGGCCTGGCGGGCTTTCCCGAACATGCCGGGCTGTGGGGTACCGCGAGCGCCGGCGCGGTCAACGTGCTGGCGACCTTCCTGGCGATCTGGCTGGTCGATCGCTGGGGGCGGCGGCCGATCCTGATCTGCGGCCTGGTGGTCATGAGCCTGTCGTTGACGGTGCTGGGCGGCATTCTTGGCGGCGGCGCACAGTACGGGGTGCGCCAGGTGGCCGCGGTCGGGGTGCTGCTGAGCTTCGTGGCGGGATTCGCCTTCTCGGCGGGGCCGCTGGTCTGGGTGCTGTGTTCGGAAATCCAGCCCTTGCGAAGCCGCGATTTCGGCATCGCCTGCTCCACCGTCACGAACTGGATCGCCAACATGATCGTCGGGGCGTCGTTCCTCAGCCTGCTGGACCATCTGGGGCGGGCGGGGACATTCTGGATGTATGCCGCGCTGAACGCGCTGTTCGTCGTCCTGGTCATCCTGTTCGTGCCCGAGACGAAGGGCCTGACCCTGGAGGGGATCGAGCGCAACCTGATGTCCGGCGTACGGCTGCGGATGATCGGGCGCGGCGCGACCGGCCCGGCGCCCGATCATCGGGCGGCTTCATAAAAAAACCCGGCCGTCCGGCCGGGTTTTTCGTCGCTTGCGTCCGGCCGGCCGATCAGGCGGCCTTGAGCTGCGCCTCGGCGAATTCGTAGTTCGCCAGCTTGTCCAGGTAATTGGTGATGTAGTCCGGGCGGCGATTGCGGAAATCGAGATAGTAGGAATGTTCCCACACATCCAGGCCCAGCAGCGCCTTGCCCTGGCCTTCGGCCAGCGGGTTGGAGCCGTTGGCCGTCTTGGTCACCGCCAGCTTGCCGTCGGCGCCCAGCACCAGCCACGCCCAGCCCGAGCCGAACTGCGTGGTGGCCGCGGTCTTGAACGCGGTCTTGAAGGCGTCGACGCTGCCGAAATCCTCGACGATCTTGGCCTCCAGCGCGCCGGGAATCGTCCCGCCGGCCGGCGAGAGGTTCTGCCAGAACAGGATATGGTTCCAGTGCTGGCCGGCATTGTTGAACACAGGGGCCACGGCGGGATCGCCCTTGACCGCCAGGATGATCTCCTCCAGCGACTTGCCCTGCAGTTCGGGCTTCGCTTCCACGAACCCGTTCAGGGCCGTGACATAGGCCTGATGGTGCTTGCCGTGATGCAGTTCCAGCGTTTCCTGGCACATGCCGCGCGCCGCCAGCGCGTTGGTCTGGAACGGAAGAGAGGGGAGTTCGAAAGCCATGGACGTTCTCCTGTAGCAGTCAATAACCGAGCGGCCTGCCGATCTCCGAAATCAGCGTGCGAATGTCGGAGGCCGGACACCGGGGCAAGTCGCGATGGGCCGGATCCCCGATCGCGCGACGATGCGCGCCAACCTAACAATCCGGAGCGGGTCCGTCGATCCGTCGCGAGGCGATCCCTGTCCGGTCCGCCTGGGGCAGAAGCGGAAAATCGCCGCCCATCAGAGCTATGAGGGCCGGCGGGATGCGTCAAGTGACGGACATATGACGGACATATGACCGGGCCGCCCGTCCATGCGGTGCTTGTGCTTCCGCGCGGCGCGCGGCATCTGCATGCATCATGGCCCGGATGATGGACATAGCGGCGGCGGATACGGCGATACGCGCGGAGCGGGACGCGGGGGCGGGCGGCGACGGGCTGTCGCTCTGCGGCGCGATCGCGCGGCGATCAGACCCGGACCGGTTTTTCTGCGCCCTGTTCCTGCCCGAGCCGGTGCGCGAGGATGCGTTCAGCGTGATCGCGTTCAATCACGAATCCGTCCGCGCGCTGACGGGCATGCAGTCCTGGTCGGTCGCCGGCCCGATGGCCGGGCTGATCCGGCTGCAATGGTGGCGTGAAATCATTGAGGGCGCCGCCCACCCGCATGAGGTCGCGCCCGGCCTGCGCGCCGCCCTGGCCCAGGCGCCC
>NZ_JABXXP010000300.1 GCF_013376155.1 Nguyenibacter vanlangensis | reverse complement strand
CGCGGGTGTTCTCGCGCGCCGTGCTGCTGCGCGGGGGGCGGGTGCTGGCGGACGGACCGGCGGCGGCGATCCTGTCGGAGGACGCGATTTCGGACCTGTATGATCGCGTTCCGCCATAGCGGCGCGCTTGTCTATATTTCATCGTATATAGACATCCGGCCGTCCCTTCGTTAGTGAGATGCAACGTCACGCACGGGAAATGGATTGCGACATGGTCGGCCGGACGAGTACGGGTTTGCGCATCTTGCTGGTCTGTTCGGTATTTTCGCTGGATGCGTGGCATGCCGGGGCCGGGCGTGCGGCGGAGGCGGCGGATGACGCGAAGGTGCATGATCCCAAGGCGCATGAGAGCGGGGCGCATGAGCGCGGGGCGGGGCCGCATGTCGAGCATGTCCAGGTGGTGCGTCGCCAGGCGGCCGGCACGCAGGCCGCGTATGACAAGGCCACGGCCGATCTGGGGCCGCTGGGCACGCGGCGGACGCTGGATGCGCCCTTTTCCATCCTGGCGGTGCCGCAGGACGTGATCGTCAACCAGCAGGGGCGCAACATCAATGATGTGATGCAGTACCTGCCGTCGGTCCAACTGGAGGAGCGCGGCGATCCGAATACCAGCCGCCCGCAGAGCCGCGGCTTCGAGGCCGACGTAGTGTCGAACATGCGCATCGACGGGCTGAACGCGGTGACGACGACCCCTTATGCGGCCGAGCAGTTCGACAATCTGCAGGTCCTCAACGGGCTGGCCGGCGCGCTGTACGGGCCGCAGAATCCGGCGGGCACCTTTGCCTATACGCTGAAGCGGCCGACCGGGCAGAGGATCAACCGCCTGTCGATCGGGGTGGATTCCATCGGCACCGTGATGGAAAATGCCGATCTGTCCGGACGGGCGGGGCGCAATGGCTGGTTCGGCTATCGCCTCGACCTGCTGCATGGCGACGGGACCGGCTATGTCGACAAGAGCTGGCTGCGCCGGAACCTGGTGAGCGGGGATTTCGATATCCGCCTGTCCGAGCGGACGGTGATCGAAATCGATGCCAGCCAGTACACCTATGCCGAGCGCGGCATGGCGCCCGGGTTCGCCTATTCCGCGACCGTGCCGCTGCCGGCCGCGCCGGACCTGAGCAAGCCTTATCTGGGGCAGGATTATGCGGGCTTCAACATGGAGACGAACACGGCGCTTGCGAAAATCCGGCATGAATTCAACGAGGGTTGGTCGCTGACCCTGGGCGGGCTGTATCAGAACGCCTATCGCCAGGTCTTTGCGAACACCGATCGGCTGCTGAACGGCGCGGGGCTGTACCAGCAGGTGATTTCGGCGGCGACGACGGCGAAGAATTTCAAGGTGGGCAGCAACCTTGCCTATCTGAACGGACATGTTCGCACCTGGTCGATCGGGCACGACCTGGTGGTCGGCACCAACGGCTATATGATGGGCAACTACAACCCCACCCGCGCCGACGGGACGTTCGTGCTGGGGACGGCGAACCTGGACGATCCGCGTTCTTTTCCCGGACGCCAGCCCTATTTTTCCGGAACTTACGAATCGGCCTATACGCGCACGCAGACGGTGATCCTGGGCGATACGCTGCATCTGGACCGTCACTGGTCGGTCATGGGCACGCTGGGCTGGGGCTGGATGTCGATCGTCAATAACGACATCCATGGCCATGTCGTCAGCGCCTATGACAAGGATGCGGCGTTCAGCCCGATGACCAGCCTGATCTACCAGCCGGCGAAGAACCAGACGGCCTATTTCACCTGGGGGCGCAGCCTGCAGCAGGGGGATACCGCGCCGGCGGGTTCGACCAACCAGAACCAGGTCCTGGCCCCGCTGAAGAGCGAGGAATACGAGGTCGGATACAAGATCCTGGTCGGAAAATTACAGATGAACGTGGCGGGTTTCCGGATGACCCGGCCCTATTCCTTTACCGATCCGACGACGCGTCTGTTCGGCACGTTCGGCGTGCAGCGCAATTACGGCGTCGAGTTCCAGGCCGCCGGCTATGTCACGCCCGACCTGTCCGTGCTGGGGGGCGTGACGTGGATCGACGCGCAGCTCGGCGCGACCGGCACGCCGGCCACCAGCCACAAGGAGGTGGTGGGGGTGGCGCCGGTCCAGGCCGATATATTACTGGATTATCGCCTGCCGCTGGGCGCGGGGGTGCCGGGGCACGGCCTGGCGGTGAACGCGAACGTGCATTACACCGGGCGTCGTGCGGCCAATGTCGCCAATACCAGTTTCGCGGGGTCCTATGTCACGCTCGACCTGGGCGCGCGCTATGCGTTTCGCGTCGCGCATTACCCGATGGTCGTGCGCTTCGGCGTGCAGAACGTGACGGATGCGCGCTATTGGGCGTCGGTCTATCCCAGCAGCATCAATGGCGGCGGCAGCGCCACCAACAATGCGGTGGCCGGCCTGCCGCGGACCTGCCATTTCACGCTGAGCGCCGAGTTCTGAGCGCGGAGTTCGGAGTCTGGATCAGTACGTCGCCGGATCGGCGGGATCGACGCGGGTGACCTTGCCGGCACGGTCGTAATAGAAGATGGCGTCGCCCCTGCGTTCGGCGTAGCCGTCGGGCGTGCCTTCGGGCGTCCAGAACAGCAGGCGGTTGGCGTCGGACTGCTCGACCACCTTGTCGCCCGCCGGGCGGTAGCGGAACTGGCTGAAATCCTTGCGCGCGCGGGGGACCGGCGGGTTGGCGGCCATCTGGTGCATCGAGGGGGTCTTGGGGCCGTCCTCGTCATCGGCCAGGGCCGGGCCGGCGAGAATGGGGGCCGCGAGAACGGGGGCGGCCAGCGCGGCCAGGCAGAAGGGGAGGGTCAGCCCGCGCAGCATCCTGTCCAGCATCGACCGCGTACTCCTTTATCCGTTGGTTCGGCCAGCCGGGAACATCGTCTCTTTTGCCGCCGGGTGCAACTCGCCTTTCGTGGAGGCGGGCGGTCAGGCCGCGTGGGGCCGCCGCGCGGTGACCGCATAGACCGCGTCGCGCCAGGACGGGTCGTCCGACGGAGGCTGGACCTCGCCGCTGTCGATGCCGGAAAAGCCGGCGCGGGTCAGCAGCATGTCCAGCAGCCGGCGCCGGTCGTCATGGTCCAGCGCCTGCCACAGCGCCACGGCCTTCTGCGGGAGGAACCGGTCGGAGAAGGTCAGGATCGCCACGCCGCCGGGGCGCAGGACGCGGAGGATTTCGGCGAGGGTGACCAGGGGGTGGCGCAGATAGGGAACGACGTCGCAGAGGCAGGCGACGTCCATCGTCTCGTCGGGCAGGGGCAGGGTGGGGTCTTCGTTCAGGTCCTGCACGATCCGGTGCGTGAGGTCCACATTGTCCTGCATGACCGCGCGGTCCAGCCCGATGCCGATGACGGTGCCGCGCGGAAGGTCGGGCGGCAGGTGGCTGTGCGGGCCGGCCATCAGGTCCAGGATGTCGGCACCTTCGGCGATCAGCGTGTGATAGAGGGCCGTCACCGCCGCCCGCGCGCCCGGGTCCAGCAGCGGGCC
>NZ_JABXXP010000299.1 GCF_013376155.1 Nguyenibacter vanlangensis | reverse complement strand
GTCGCCGCCATCGGCCGGGCCCAGCCCATGGTCTGCGCGCAGATGCAGGGTCAGCGGCGCGATCTCGGCCGACGGCCAGGCGGTTTCGGCCGCCCACCGGCCGGGAATGGCGGCGCATGTCCCGTCCGGCGCATAGAAATCGGTGATGTAGGCGCGCAGCATCGGCTCGGCCATGATGCGGGTGTCTTTTCCCTTCAGCCAATGGTCCCACCACCGCACGGCCTCCTGCAGGAAGCCGATCGCCGGCCCCGGCGCGCCGTCATGCGGATAGACATGTCCCCACGGACCGATGATCCCGCGCCGCGGCGCCGTCAGATGTTCCAGCAGGCGCGGCACCGCGTTGGTATAGCTGTCGACCCATCCGCCCACCGCCAGGACGGGGCAGGCGATATCGGCATAATTTTCGCAGACCGAGCCGTGCTTCCAGTAGGAATCATAGCGCTGGTGCGCCAGCCACTGCGCGGGAAAGAACGGCAGGGCGGCAATCCGCTCCAGCCATTGCGCGCGCCAGTCCGGTCCCACGATCTCGGGGTAGGGCGGCCGCGCCTGGAAGGCCAGCATGATGCTGCCCCACCACAGATTGTCGTTCAGCAGGCAGCCGCCCATGTAATGGATGTCGTCGGTATAGCGGTTGTCGGTGGAATAGACCGTCAAGATGGCCTTCAGGGCCGGCGGCCGGCGCGCCGCCACCTGCAGGCAGTTGAAGCCGCCCCAGGACTTGCCCATCATGCCCACCGCGCCGGTGCACCAATCCTGTTCCGCGATCCAGGCGATCACCTCCAACGCGTCATCCTGCTCCTGCTTCAGATATTCATCCGCCAGATGCCCGTCGGATTCGCCGCTGCCGCGCATGTCCACCCGCACGCAGGCATAGCCCTGTTGCGCGAAATAGCCGTGCATCGGCTCGTCGCGCACGCGCGTGCCGTCGCTCTTGCGATAGGGAATATATTCCAAGATGGCGGGTACCGGCATGCGGCCGGCATCCTCGGGCAGCCACAGCCGGGCGGCCAGGCGGCATCCGTCCGACAGGGGGATCCAGATATGGTTCTCGATATGGACGGACATCCCATATGCTCCCGCGGCGCGATGCCGATCGTGAAAGGATCTTGAAACGACAAGAAGGAAAAAAGGCGCCCGGATGCTAGGCGTCCTGGACGACGGCATGCGGGGTGCGCATGATCAGCGGCCGGCAGATCGCCATGGCGGCCACCCCCACGGCGGTCAGGGCCGCGATCAGCAGCCAATAGGCCGAAATTCCGACACTGCCCCACATGCCGCCGATCCAGCCGCTGGCCAGATTGCCGGCGAATATGGTCAGATACCATACCGCCATCGTCATCGATTCGTATCCCGGCCTTGCCAGGCGCGAGAACAATCCCATCGCCGCCGGGCTGAAATACAGGTCGCCGACTTCCCAGCCCGCGAAATACAGCGCGGCCAGCCAGGGTGATGGCGTCCGGCCGCCCAGCATGACCGACAGCGCGCCCAGCAGGCACTGCATCGCCAGGATGATCGCCGCCCCGATCAGCATCTTCGTGCCGGGGCCGGGTTCGCGCCCGGCACGTGCCTGCGCGGACCAGCGCAGGGTCAGGACCGGCGTGCCGATCAGCACCATGGCCGGCGGTATGGCCTGCAGCCATGCCATGCCGATATCCGACGGGCCGGTGCCCAGCCAGCGGACCAGGGCATTGGCCTGCTGTTCATAGCTGATCCACAGGAAAACGGACGATATGCTCAGCACTGTCAGCAACGCGGCCGGGTGGCCGCCCGAGACGGCGCGGCGGCCGCGCGACGCCGCCCATTCGGCCTGCCGTTCCGGCAGATGCCGGGCCCCCAGGACATACAGCGCCAGGCCCAGGATCATGCCCGCCGACGTCGCCATGAAGGCCGCGTTCCACCCCGCCCTCTCGGCCAGCAGGGCGCAGACCAGGGGGGCGGCGGTGGCCCCGATATTGATCCCGACATAGAAGATCGAAAAGCCGCGTTCGCGCCTGGGATCGTCCGGTTCGTACAGATCCGCCATCTGCGCCGCGATATTGCCCTTCACCCCGCCCGTGCCGACCACGATCAGCAGCAGCGCCGCCAGGAACCAGCGCGGCGTGGTCAGCAACAGATGCCCCGCCACGATCAGCAGGCCGCCGCCGATGATCGTGGCCCGCTTGCCGAACAGGCGATCCGCCAGCAGGCCGCCGAGCAGCGGCGTCAGATAGACGAATCCCGAATATACGCCATAAAGTTCGGACGAGATCCGTACCGTTCCGGCCTGTGCGGGGTCCAGATGCAGCAGGGCGCAGACCGCCTGATATCCCGCGACATGCGTCGGCGCATCCGGCAGCACCACCGCCGTCATGTAGACGATCAGCATCGCGCGCATGCCGTAGAAGGAAAACCGCTCCCACATCTCGACCAGGAACAGCAGCACCAGTCCCGGCGGATGGCCGAACAGGATGCGCGGCGACGGTCTCGCGTCCGGCGCCGGCATCAATCCGTTGCCCGATATGCCGGAAAATATGCCCTCTCACGCAAGGTCCGCCCTCCTGCAATCGATGCCGGCGACCCGGCATCACCCGTGGCGCCCCGGCCATCAGAGACCGGTCGTGCCGTTCACGACATATTTGCCGGCCAACGGATAGACGGTGCCGCCGCAGGTGATGGTGTCGGCATGGACCGAATGGTTGTAGCTGATGCTGTCATAGATCGACAGGCGCGCGCGACGCGCTGGATGTGACGATCTGCTTCGGCATGCCCCCCGGCCCTATCGGCCCATCAGCGCCAGCCCTTCGGCCACCGAGACGAATTCGCCGCCCCGATCGACCCGGGCCGCGCCGAACCGGTCGACGAACAGGGCGCGCACCGCCGGGACGAAGGACGTGCCGCCGGTCAGGAACACCCGGTCGATTCCGTCCTCGGTCAGTCCCGCGTTGGCCAGGGCTTCGCCGATGGCGGCATCGAACTGCGCCAGGTCCGGCGCGATCCAGGATTCGAACTCGGCCCGCGCGATCGCGCGTTCGATCCGGATGTCCTTGTAGCTGAAGCGCAGGACCGTGCTGTCGGCGGCCGACAATGCGCTCTTCGCCGCGCCGACCGCGCGATACAGCGCCTGCCCCTGCTGGTCGGCGACCAGCATCGCCAGCGCGTTCAGTTTCGCGGGGTCAGAGGCCGTGCGCGCCACCTCGGCGATCGCGCGCAGGGTCTGCGGCGTGCGCATCAGCGACAGGCGGTGCCAGCGCGCCAGGCTGGCATACCATTCGATCGGCACCGGCAGCGCCGCGCCGCCCATGATGCGATAGGTGCCGTCGCGCCCCAGTTCGGGTGATACCACCCGGTCGATGATCCGGTAATCGAACTGGTCGCCCGCGATCCCCACCCCGGCATGGCCCAGCGGAACGGCGCGTCCCGCCGCCGGGTCGAAGCGCAGGACCGAGAAATCGCTGGTGCCGCCGCCGAAATCGCCGACCAGAATGGTGGCCGGCGCCTGCAGTCGCTGCGCGAAGCGCC
>NZ_JABXXP010000298.1 GCF_013376155.1 Nguyenibacter vanlangensis | reverse complement strand
ATAGAGCCGGCTGCCGGCCGCCTGCGACAGGCAGCCGCCGCCCAGCGCGTTGCGGACCAGCGCCAGGTGACGCTCCATGATCGCGTTGCGCGCGCTGCCCGGCAGTCCGAACGTCTCGAACGATTCGGCCGTGCCACCGGGGCCGACGCCGAATTCCAGGCGTCCGTCGCTCAGCAGGTCGAGCACGGCCGCATCCTCGGCCGCGCGGATCGGGTTTTCCAGCGGCAGGGTGACGATGCCGGTGCCCAGCCGGATGCGGCATGTCTTCGCCGCGACATGGGCCAGAAAGACGAAGGGCGCGGGCAGGCCGCCCTCGCTTTCATGGAAATGGTGCTGGGCGACCCAGGCCGTGTCGAAGCCGTGGGCTTCGGCATGCAGGATCTGTCCGGTGGCCAGGCGGTAGCGCGTCGCCGCGTCGCCGTCATCGAGCAGCCGCGTGAAGAAGCCGAGCTTGCGTTTCATGCGTGTACGCTTTCAGCTTTCCGTCCGGGAACGGCGGCGATCAGGGCCCGGGTATAATCGGTCGCCGGGGCGGTGAAGATCGGCTCGGCCGCGCCTTCCTCGACCTGCACGCCATGGCGCAGCACCGACATGCTGTCCGAGATCTGCCGTACCACGGCCAGGTCGTGCGACACGAAGACATAGGTCAGGCCCAGTTCGGCCTGCAATTCGGTCAGCAGGCGCAGGATCTGCGCCTGGACGCTGACATCCAGTGCCGAGACGACTTCATCCAGCACCAGGATGCGCGGCTGCGCAAGCAATGCCCGGGCCAGCGCGACACGCTGGCACTGGCCGCCGGACATCATCCCCGTTCGCCGCTCCAGGATGTCCCTGGGCAGCCTGACGCGGTCCAGCATGTCCAGGATGCGCTGCCGGCGCGCCGCGCGCCCCAGGGGGGTGAAGTTGCGCAGCGGCTCATCCAGCACGTGCAGCACGTCATGTTTCGGATCCAGCGACCCGTGGGGGTTCTGGTAGACAAGCTGGACCTGGCGGCGATAGGCGCGGCGGGTCCGGGCGGTCAGGGCGGTGACCTCGGTGCCCTCGACCAGGATCGAGCCCGATGTCGGCGTGATCAGCCCCATCAGGCAGCGCAGGATCGTGGTCTTGCCGGACCCGGACTCGCCGACGATCGCATGCGTCGTGCCGCGGCGGACCTGGAACGATACGGCGTCGACGGCGCGCGGGATCATGCGGTCCCCGCCGTGGCGGGAATAGGCATGCGTCAGATTGCTGACCGTGATCGCCGCCGGCGTGTCGGCCGGGGGCGCGGCCCGGGCGGCGGCGGCAAAGACGGGACGGTCCGCGAGCAGGCGTTTCGTATAATCCTCGCGCGGGGCGGCGAACAGCGGCAGGGCAGGGCCCCGTTCGCAGATGCGGCCCTTGTTCAGGACGATGACCTGGTCCGCCCTGTCGGCCGTCACCCCCAGATCATGCGTGACGAGCAGGATCGCCGTGCCGTATTCGCGGCGCAACCCGTCCAGCAGGTCCAGGATCTGCCTTTGCACCGTCACGTCCAGCGCGCTGGTGGGTTCGTCGGCGATGACCAGCGCGGGGTTGAGGGCGATGGCGCTGGCGATCAGCACCCGCTGGCGCATGCCGCCCGAAAGCTCATGCGGATATTGCCCGAAACGCAGCGCGGGATCGGTCAGCCCCACACGGTCCAGCAAGGCGGTCACCCGCTCGCGGATCGCGCCCGGGGCCAGCCTGTCATGCAGGCGGAACATCTCGCCGACCTGGGTGCCGATCGTCTGGACCGGATTCAGCGAATTGGACGGATCCTGCGGAACGAACCCGATCCGCACGCCCCGGACGGTATTCAGCCGCCTTTGCGGCCAGGACGTGATGTCGTCCGGGCCCAGCCGGATACGCCCCGCCTCGCGCCGCGCGTTGGCCGGCAGCAGGCCCGCGATGGCGCGTGCGATGGTCGTCTTGCCCGATCCGGATTCCCCCAGCAGGGCCGTGACCTCGCCCGGCCGCACGGCGAACGAGACATCCTGCACCACACGGCGGATCCGCGCCCCCTGGCGGTACGAGACCGCCAGTTCCGCGACATCCAGGACGTGGGGCGCATGGGGCGGGCCCGCCGTCATGCCCGCGTTCCGATCGCGTGGCTGATGCGATAGGCCGCCAGGGAAACGCACAGGACGGCCAGGCCGGGAAAGCTGGTCATCCACCAGGCGGTGGCCAGGTAATTGCGCCCCTCGGCGATCATCAGGCCCCATTCCGGCGTGGGCGGCGGCGTGCCATAGCCCAGGAAGCCCAGGGTGGCGATGGACAGGATCGCGGTGCTGAAGCGCAGCACGGCCAGCGACGCCGCGCTGGACAGGCAGTTCGGCAGGATATGGCGCCACAGCACGCCGGCATGGCTGCTGCCGCAGCCATAGGCGGCCTCGACGAATTCGCTGTTCCGCACGCGTAGCGCGTCGCCGCGCACGATCCGGGCAAATCCGGCGATCTGCGCGATCCCGACCGAAATCGCGGCATGCACGGTGCCGAACCCCAGCAGGATCACGATGCTGAGCGACAGCAGCAATTCGGGAATCGACAGCACGATGTCCACGCCGGCCATGATCAGGCTGTCCGCCCGCCCGCCGGTCGCCCCTGCCAGCAGCCCCAGAATCGCCCCGACGGTCAGGCCGATGCTCACCGCCAGCAGGGCGGCGCGCAGCGTGTTGGTGGCGCCATAGGCGACCCGGGCGAACATGTCGCGGCCCAACTGGTCGGTCCCGAACCAGTGGCGGTGCCCCGGGGCCTGCAGATGTTCGGCCGCGGCCCCCCGGATACCGCTGTAATGGGTAAAGCCGGACGGCCAGACGGTCATCAGCGCCAGCATGGCGACGAACAGCCAGGCCAGCAGCAGGCCGGGCGGGATGTCGTCCAGGCGGGCGGCAATGCGGGTGGCGATACGGGCGGACATCATCCCCGCCTCCCGCGCAGCCGCGGATCCAGCAATGGATAGAGCAGGTCGATGCAGAAATTGATGATCACGAACCCCAAGGCGGAAATCAGCACGATGGCCTGCAGGACGGACACGTCCTGGCCGGCCACCGCCTGCTGGGTCAACTGGCCCAGCCCGTTCAGGCCGAAGATCGTCTCCGTCACCACCGCCCCGGCGAGCAATTCGCCGAACACCAGGCCGGCGACGGTCAGGAAAGGCAGGATCGCGTTGGGCGCCACATGCCGGAACAGCACCCGCGCGCGATCCGCCCCCTTCATGCGGGCCACGGTCACGAACGGGCGCGCCTGGATGTCGTCCGCGGCGCGCAGCAGCACCTGCGCCAGCGGGGCCGCGACCGGCAGGCTGATCGCCAAGGCGGGCAGGATCATGCCGACCCACGGTCCCACGCCGATCAGCGGAATCAGGTGCAACTGGAAAGACACGACCTGGATCAGCGCGATCCCGAACCAGAAGACCGGCACCGCCCCCCACAGCGCCGGCAGCATGCGCAGCCAGGCGCCCAGCATCCGGAAGGGGGCCAGGTTGACCGCGACCGCCAGCCCGGCC
>NZ_JABXXP010000297.1 GCF_013376155.1 Nguyenibacter vanlangensis | reverse complement strand
CGCCCGGCTGGACCGCGCGCAGGGCGGCACGCAATCGGCCGACGCCCTGCGCGGGGTGGTGGCGCGCGCCATCGACGATCTCGACCAGTGCTTCTCGATCATCACCGCCCTGCTGCGCATCGGCGAGATCGAGAACGCCCGTCGCCGGGTCGGATTCGCCGTCATCGACCTGCAGGAAATCGCCGCGGACATCGTCGATCTCTACGAACCGATCGCCGAGGCCAAGCAGATCCGCCTCGACCTGCTGTCGGGCAACGCGCCGGTCCCCGTCTATGGCGACCGCGACCTGCTGATCGAAGTCCTCGCCAACCTGATCGACAATGCCATCAAGTTCACCGATGCCGGGGGCGAGGTCTCGCTGTCCGTCATCCGCTACGGCGACGGCGCGCGGCTCGAGGTCGCCGATACCGGCATCGGCATCGCGCCCGAGGAACGCCAGGCGGTGATGAACCGCTTCTACCGCTCGGACAAAAGCCGCCACATCCCCGGCAGCGGGCTGGGGCTCAGCCTGGTGTCCGCCATCCTGCGCCTGCACAACGCCGCCCTGACCATTTCGGATACGCGCAGGCGCGAATCGCGTCCCGGGGCGCTGTTCGGCATCGTCTTCCCGCCCGTTCCCACCCCCGCGCCGCCGCCGGCCTGAACGGCCAGACCCGTCAGGCGCGGCCTGTGACGGGCCGCGCGGGCGTGCTATGCGCGTTTCGCCCAATCGAACATTCTAAACCGGAATTTCATTGGCGCACCGGGGTGACATGTTAACGAAGCCGCGAGACAGCCGGGGAGCGACGACAATGCATGCAGGCGGACAGCCGGATCGGACCGGGCGGGCCATGCGCGATCGCGGGATGCGGGGCATCGTCTCCTGTCCGCCCCATTCCCTTGCCCAGGACCTGACGCGCGCATGAATTCCATCGTCGTCACCGCGCTCAAGCGGCCCTACACCTTCGTCGTCCTCTCGATCCTGATCGTGGTGTTCGGCTTCCGGGCCATCGTCCAGACCCCGACCGACGTGTTCCCCAGCATCAAGATCCCGGTGGTCGCCATCGTCTGGGGCTATACCGGCCTGATGCCCGAGGACATGTCGGGCCGCGTGATCTATTATTACGAACGCGCCCTGACCGCGACGGTCAACAATATCGAGCATATCGAAAGCCAGTCCTATTACGGGCGCGGCGTGGTCAAGGTCTTCTTCCAGCCGGGCACCGACACCTCGGTGGCGCAGACCCAGATCACCTCGGTGTCGCAGACCGTCATCAAGCAGATGCCCACCGGCATGACGCCGCCGCTGATCCTGACCTACAACGCGTCGTCGGTGCCGGTGCTCACGCTCCAGGTCTCGTCCGATTCGATGACCGCGTCGCAGATCTACGACATGTCCTCGAACCTGATCCGCCCGGCGCTGGTCTCGGTCGCGGGTGCTGCCATTCCCAATCCCTATGGCGGCCAGCCCGGCAACATCATGGTCGATCTCGACCAGTCGAAGCTGCTGGCCCACGGTCTGTCGGCCACCGATGTCGGCAACGCGCTGGGGCGGCAGAACATCGTCCTGCCCGCGGGTGACCAGCAGATCGGCGCCTTCGACTTCATGGTGCAGACCAACGCCACCCCGCGCGAGATCGACACCTTCAACAGCATCCCGATCAAGCAGGTCGGCAATTCCGTGGTCTATCTGCGCGACGTCGCCTGGGTGCATTCCGGCGGCCCGCCGCAGACCAACATGGTGCTGGTCCGCGGCCACCAGGCGGTGCTGATCGTCATCATGAAAAGCGGCGACGCCTCGACGCTCAGCGTCGTGAGCGGGATCAAGGCGCTGCTGCCCTCCGTCATCGCCACCCTGCCGCAGGGCGTGCAGATCCATATCCTCAACGACGCCTCGATCTTCGTGAAGGACGCGATCCGCGACGTGGTCCAGGAAATGGGCACCGCCGCCCTGCTGACCAGCCTGGTGGTGCTGCTGTTCCTCGGCTCGTGGCGCTCGACGATCATCATCGCCACCTCGATCCCGCTGGCCATGCTGTGCTCGGTCATCGGGCTGGGCTGGGCGGGCCAGACCATCAACGTCATGACCCTGGGCGGCCTGGCGCTGGCGGTCGGCATCCTGGTCGACGACGCCACCGTCATGATCGAAAACATCGACGCCCACCTGGAAATGGGCAAGGAGCTGGAAACCGCGATCATCGACGCGGCCAACCAGATCGTCATCCCGACCTTCGTCTCCACCCTGTGCATCTGCATCGTGTGGATGCCGCTCTTCCAGTTGACCGGGGTCGCGGGCTGGCTGTTCATGCCGATGGCCGAGGCGATCATCTTCGCCATGATCGCGTCCTTCATCCTGTCGCGCACCCTGGTGCCGACCATGGCGAAATACCTGCTGGCGGCGCAGGTCGCGGCCCATGCCGACCCGCATGCGCACCACGCGCCGCGCGGTTTCTTCGGCCGCTTCCAGCGCGGGTTCGAGGCCCGGTTCACGGCATTCCGCAACGGCTATCGCGACCTGCTGGCGCATCTGGTCGCCACCCGGGGGCGCTTCATCCCGGCCTTCCTGGGCGTCACGCTGGCGTCGATGGCGCTGCTGCTGTTCGTCGGCCAGGATTTCTTCCCCGAGATCAATTCCAACGCGCTGGCCATCCATATGCGCGCCCCCCTGGGCACCAAGCTGAACGAATCCGGCAAGATCTCGATGCTGGTCAACGCGGAAATCCGCCGCCTGCTGCCCGGCCAGGTCGATGACATCGTCTCGAATTGCGGCCTGCCCTTCAGCGGCCTCAACCAGGCCTTCATCCCGACCCCCACGGTGGGCGCGCAGGATTGCGACCTGACGGTGACGCTCAAGCGCGAGGATTCGCCGGTCGCCGACTACCGCCAGATCCTGCGGCGCGGCCTGGCCGACCGTTTCCCCGGCACTCAGATCACCTTCATGCCCGCCGACCTGACGGCCAAGATCCTCAATTTCGGCCTGCCTTCGCCGATCGACGTGCAGGTGACCGGCCGCGACCTGGCGGATAATTTCATCTTCGCCCAGCATCTCGCCGCGCGCCTGCGCCACGTGACCGGCATCGCCGACGTCTCGGTGCAGGAACCGATGAACACCCCCACCCTGCGGGTGAATGCGCGGCGCAGCTACGCGCTGGGCACCGGCCTGACCGAGGCCGACATCGCCAACAACACGCTGGCGGTGCTGTCGGGCAGCGGCCAGGTCGCGCCGACCTACTGGCTCGACCCCAAGACCGGGGTGTCGCACCTGGTCGACATCCAGACGCCGCTGCAGTTCCTGCAGACCCTGAACGACCTGGAAACCATCCCGATCGACCGGGGCGACGGCAACCCGGCCAACGGCGCGCCGCAGATCCTGGGCGGCCTCAGCCAGCTCACGCAGACCGGCACGGCGGGCGAGGTCGCGCACTACAACATCATGCCGGTGTTCGACATCTACGCCGCGAACGAAGGGCTGGACCTGGGCGCCGTCTCGCGAGAGGTCGCGCGCGTCGTCGACGCCGCCCGCCACGACCTGCC
>NZ_JABXXP010000296.1 GCF_013376155.1 Nguyenibacter vanlangensis | reverse complement strand
GTCACCGCCGACTGGCAGGCCGCCATCGCCACGGCCCCGCCGGGGGCCGGCATTCTCGTGCTCACCCCCAGCCACGCGCTGGATTCGCTGATCGTCTCCGCCGCGCTGGAGCGCGGCGATTTCCGCTATGTCGGGCTGATCGGCTCGCGGACCAAGCGCCGCCGGTTCGAAGCCGCCTTCCGCGCCATCGGCCTGCCCGAGGCACGCATCGCCACCCTGGTCTGCCCGATCGGCGATCGCGGCATCCGCGACAAGCGGCCGGAAATCATCGCCGCCCTGGTCGCGGCAGAAATCGTCGAACGCCTGCTGCATGACGCCGCGGCGCGCCGGCCCGGCCGGATCATCCGGGGCGCCGCATGATCCGCGCCGACCGGGTGGCGCGGGTCATGCGCCTGCATGCGCGCTGCATCGTCTATTTCAACGCGGTCCGCGAATATCGATCGATCCGCGAGGCCGCGCGCCGGCTCAACGTCACCCCCTCCGCGCTGACCCGCCAGATCGCGCAGATGGAGGACGAGATCGGCTGCCCGCTGTTCGACCGGCTGCCCGGCGGCATGGTGCCGACCGCGGCGGGCGAGATCATCTCCCGCCACATCATCACCGTGATGCAGGACGCGGTGCGCACCGACGAGCAGATCGCAGCACTCAGCGGCCTGCGCGGCGGCCGCATCAGCCTGATGACGGTCGAAGGCGTCGCCGGCGATCTGATGGCGCGGCTGCTCACCCGCATGACGCAGTCCCATCCCGGTATCGACCTGCATGCCGAGACCGGCTCGCCCGCCGCGATCGTCACCGCGCTCAGCACCGGCGCCACCGACCTGGGCATCGCCTTCTCCCTCGAACCGCCCGACGAACTGCGCCAGGTCGCGGTGGCGCATTTCCCGGTGGGCGTGGTGATGCGCACCGACCACCCGCTGGCCGCGCGCCGCCGGATCGGCATCCAGGACCTGCTGGACCAGCCTCTGATCCTGCCCTCGGACTCGCTGTCGCTCCATCGCGTCATGGAACCGATGCTCCGCCCCTGGCGCGACCAGGTCGACGTGGTGCTGGAAACCGGGTCGATCGAACTGACCAACCGCATGGTCATGGCCGGCGCCGGCCTGGCCTTCCAGTCGCGCCTGGCGCTGGAATTCGATATCGGCCGCGGCGCCCTGGCCCATGTCCCGCTGGACGATCCGCGCGCCGTGACCGACCTGGGCGCCTATGTCCGCGACGCGCGCTGGCTGCCCCCCGCCCTCGAACAGCTCATCGCCGAGGTCCGGGCCACCCTGCGCGCGATGCAGGCCCCGCCCGTCCATCCGCCGCGATCGCCCGGATAGGCCCGTCTCGGCGTTTCCCAATCGGCAACAATATGGTCATTTTATTATACTGGACGAAACACCCCGCGATCCGGTTAGTTTCGATTCCAGGATGGTGCGAGTTGGGGAACTCGGTCCGTGTCGGGGGACACGGACCATCCGCCTGATACTGCCGCGTGATCATTTCAAAAGGGGGCGCCCATGGCCGCCGACAGCCACACCGCGACCGAAACGGGGGGCTTGGCCGTCCTGAACGACGCCGTCCGGCGGGACCTGGAGGTCATCGACTATCCCCGCCATGACTGGACGCCGCGGCTGGTCCGCGATGGCGAGCCCGTGCTGGACGTCGCCATCATCGGCGCGGGGCAGGGCGGCCTGGCCACCGGGTTCGGCCTGCGCCGCGGCAACGTCACCAATATCCGCATCTTCGACCGCGCTCCGCGCGGCGGCGAGGGGCCCTGGATCACCTTCGCCCGCATGATCACCCTGCGGACGCCGAAATACGTGACCGGTCCGGACCTGGGGGTGCCCAGCCTGACCCCCCGCGCCTGGTACTCGGCCCGCTACGGCGCCCAGGCCTGGGCCGAACTGGACAAGATCCCCCGCCAGGACTGGCAGGCCTATCTGGACTGGTATCGCGACAGTCTCGCGCTTCCGGTCGAAAATGACCGCTCCTTCGAACGCGTCGAGCCCGAAGATGGGCTGCTGCGCCTGACCTTCCGCGATTCGGCGGGCAGGGAATACCGCCATCTGGCACGCAAGCTGGTGCTGGCCACCGGCATCGACGGCAACGGCGCATGGCACGTGCCGGACTTCATCCGCCAGGCCCTGCCGCGCGGCGCCTATGCCCATACCTCCGAACGGATCGATTTCGCCGCCCTGCGCGGCAAGCGGATCGGCGTGCTCGGCGCGGGGGCCTCGGCCTTCGACAATGCCGCCACCGCGCTCGAATCCGGCGCCGCCTCGGTCGCGCTATGCCTGCGGCGCAGGGTCATCCCCTCGGTCAACCCGTATCGCTGGATGGAAAATACCGGCTTCCTCGCCCATTTCCCCTCCTTGCCCGATACGCTGCGCTGGCGCTTCATGCGCCATATCTACGACCTCAACCAGCCGCCGCCGCAGGACACGTTCTGGCGCTGCCGCCGCCATCCGACGTTCAGCTACCATACCGGATGCGGCTGGACGGGCGCGCGCATGGACGGCGAGGAAATCGTCATGCGCACCCCGGACGGCGAAATGCGCTTCGATTTCGTGATCATCGGCACCGGCTTCGCCACCGACCTGGCCCGCCGGCCGGAAACGGCCTCCTTCGCGGGTTCGGTCGCCCTGTGGCAGGACCGCTTCACCCCCCCGGCGGGCGAGGAGAACGCCCTGCTGGCCGCGCATCCCTATCTGGGCGACGCCTACCAGTTCCTGCCGCGTGACCCGGCCGACCCGCTGGCGCCGATGCTGGCCGCCATCCACAATTTCACCTTCGGCGCGACCCCCAGCATGGGCCTGTCCGGCGCCTCCATCAGCGGCATGCGCTTCGGCGTGGAACGGCTGGCGCGCGGCCTGGGGCGGGACCTGTTCGTGGCCGACGGGGCATGGCATCTGGAGTCCCTGCTGAATTATGCCACGCCGGAACTGGTCAGCCTCGATCCTCCGGATGCATGATCCGTTCCGACCCATGCCGCACGCGACACGAGGCGGCAGGTCCAACGGAACGAGGATTTATTCGATGAGCGACCATCAAAGCGACCGCATCCCCGACGAGGCGCTCGTCGCGGCCGCGGCGCGCGATATCGGACTGACCATCGCCGACGGCTTCATGCCGGGCGTGCTCGCCAACCGTGCGCTGCTGCAGACCTATGCCCGGCTGCTGCATGAATTTCCGCTGCCCGATTCCTGCGAACCCGCCTTCGAATACCGGCCGTGAGCACGCCCGACATGACCGACCAGACCGATACCCCCCCGCTTGCTTCCCCGGATACCTTCCCCGACGCCCTGGCGCTCGCGGCGGATATCCGTCATCGCCGCCGCAGCGCCGTCACCACCGTCACCGCCGCGATCGCGGCGATCGAGGTCCGCGACGCCCGGATCAACAGCGTCACCCGCATCTTCGGTCCCCGCGCGGTCGCCGAGGCCGAGACGATCGACCGCCGCATCGCGGCCGGCGAGGATCCGGGCCCCCTGGCCGGGGTGCCGTTCGGGGTCAAGGACCTGTTCGACGTGACCGACGAAGTCAC
>NZ_JABXXP010000295.1 GCF_013376155.1 Nguyenibacter vanlangensis | reverse complement strand
CGATCGGGGCGGGGCCCGTTGCGCCGCGCTGCATTTCGCGGGGCGTGACGCCGTAGAATTTGCGGAACATGCGGTTGAAGGTGCGGATGTCGCTGACCCCGCAGCGTGCGGCGACGCTGGCCACCGTCATGCCCGGCACCTCGATGAGCAATTGCCGGGCCCGCTGCAGGCGCGCCCGGCGGATCGTATCGGCCACCGCGCCGTCATGGTCGGCGAACGCACGATAGATGGTGGCGCGCGAACAGCCCAGCACGCGGGCGATATGCATCACGTCCAGATGCGGCATGGCGATGTTCTGGTCGATGTAGCGCAGGGTCGATTGCCGCAGCATGTCCAGGCGCGGCCTGGTTTCTGCCGCGCCGTCCGTGCTGGGGATCTGTCCCAATATGGTCAGGATCAGGTCGAACAGGGAATGCAGCACGGCCGATTGCTCGCTGACCGACATGCGCCCCGACTGGCGGGCCAGCAGCAGCATCTGCCCGCGCAGGAGCGGCGCCAGGCGGCTGCCGTTCAGGGCCTGGGCCATCGCTTGCGACGAAGGCCATTCATGGCCCAGCACCGCGGTGGGCCGCTCGGTGCTCATCGTCACGCTGACGGCCTTGTGGTCGGTCCAGCGGAACCGCACGACCTCGCGCCGGTCATAGACGAAGAAATTGCCCGCCTGGGTCACCGTCTCGGTGCCGTCGATATGGATGTCGCGGCGTTCGCCCTTGAGGATCAGGCCGAAGGAGATGTCGCCGTCGCGCGACACGCCGGGCCGCGCGCGCCCCGCGCAGGCCGTGGCGCGATAGGCGAAGAAGGCGCCGCCCGGATCGAAGATGCTGCGGGAGCGGGCCGAGAACGTGTCCGCGCCGGCGCCGGTCCGGACCGTGCCCTGGTTGCTGCCGCCCTGGTTGCTGCCTTGGGGGGTGCTGCCCTGGGGGGTGCTGCCTTGGGCTTCATCCACCACGTCGCGGCCGAGGAAGGCGTAATTGCTCCAGAACGCCAGGCGGTCGGCGGGCGGATGGAACGCCGTGCTGACATCCAGCCTGACCGTCTCTTTGGGAAAGCCGAAATCAGGCTGCCATTTCCCGCGATCCGGCCGCCATGACCACGTATGCTGATTCCAGTTCCACGACAGGTCAGCGTGACCCTTCCCTGAAAATATCATCTGTTTGCCTTAAATTCGTTCCACGTAACGCTTGATACGAAATGACTGTCTGAATCCGCGGCAAAAACTGCCGGGCAATATCGTTCTTTGAAAAATCAACACATTTCCGGCACAATTAAGGCGAAATAAACGATTTCATATCCCTGCTTCAGAAACGAAGTCAATCATCAATATTTTCTACGAAACGGGAACTTCCGAGATATTCTGAAGTTCCCGGAACCTTTGCGTTTTATCTCAAAATATCCGCATTATTCCTGGTTAGAATATTTTTAACTATAGAAAATCAGTATCTTTGCTTTGTGCAAACGGAACGGATCGTCCGGGATCGTCCGCGCGCGCCGCGGCTCAGGCCGGCTGGATCAGGTCGGGATGCGGACGGCAGAGCAGCGGCCCCACCGCGATATGGGAAATCCGTTCCACCTGCTGTTCCACGGCCGCATGATGGCCGTGGAACACGGCGACGACGCACAGGACGACCGCCAGGACGCCCAAAGTCGGCCCGGCCGTGAACCGTGGCGGCGACCCCGCCAGGCGATAGAGGAACGCCGTCGCCATCGTGCCCAGGATGCCGGCCACCAGGACCTCGGCCACCGTGTGGCAGCCGCAGGCGATGCGCGATACGCCCAGCAGGCCCGCGATGCCGGCGGTGGCCAGCATCAGGACCGACCGCCGGATGTCCAGCAGGCCCAGCAATCCCCCATAGACGACGGTGCCGGCCATGGTGTGGCCGCTGGGGCTGTAGAGCACGCGGTGCGCACCCGGCCCGCAGGCCTCGAACCCCAGTTTCAGGACCAGGATCAGGGCCGAGCCGCCGCCCGTCACGAGGCACCAGGCGAGCGCGAAGCGCCAGCGCCGCAGCAGAAGCAGGGTCAGGAGCACCGCGACCTGGAGGGGAATGATGACGTCCTGGTCGGCGAAATCGGTTATGAAATGCATCATTCTGAGACAGTCACGATCGAGGCCGTCATTTCGACATGTTGGGTGCCTGCGGCACCGCGATCACGGGCGTGCGGCGCGGCGCGCGTGCCAGCCGGCGGCCCAGGGCGATGGATGGTTCCTCGATCCAGCGATAGCTGAGCGCGGCCACGGCCAGGGCCAGGGGGATGACGAGCCCGAGAATGGCCGGCAGCGGCAGATAGGCGTGGAGCGCGTGGACCGCCGCCATCAGCACGACCATGTGCGTCAGATACAGGCTGTAGGAGACGGTGCCCAGCCATTGCAGCGGCCTGGCCGCCAGCACGCGCCGGCAGACATCGCTGTACAGGGCCATGAAGATGATCGCGGCCGCCGCGCCGCCCACCATGACCTGCCAGAACATGACGGAGACCAGGCCGGCGAGTACCTGCGGCCTGACGAACGGCACGGACGGCAGCGCCGCGGTCAGCCATAATGCGGCCCGATGAGCCAGCGCGAAGCCCAGGATTGCGAACAGGGCCGCGGCGCAGCGCCGCGCGACCGACATGGACTGGTACAGGCCGTGCAGCATCTCGCGTTTTTCATACAGCATGATGCCGGCGGTGAAGACGGGGAGATAGGCCAGCGTGCCGCAGATGCTGCTGCTGAAGGATTGCGGCATGGTCTCGCCGCGCTGGCTGAGGATCAGGCAGGCCGGGAGATAGAGCGCCGCCACCACGGCGAGGCCGGCGGCCCGATGGCGGGTCACGGCGAAATACAGCAGCGGAAAGATGAGGGAAATCCGCATTTCGACGACCAGGGACCACATGGGCGGGTCGAGGCTTTGCAGCGGCGGCGTGCCGACCATCGCCAGATGGCCGAGCAGCAGCATCGCCGACGGGAATTCGGACCATTGCTCGGCATTGAACCAGGCGCTGACGTCGGGGAGCGAAGTGGGCTGGACGATCCGCCAGGCCAGGGCGGACAGCATGATGACCACGGCGAAGGGGATGTAGATGCGGCAGATCCGCCGGATCACGAAGCGCCCGTACCCACCGAAGCGTCCGCCCGAGAGCGACAGCGCGAGGACATAGCCGCTGAGGACGAAGAACAGGAGGACGCAGGCCGGCCCCAGCACGAGCAGATGCAGCGGCGTGTAATGCAGCAGGAAGCCGGGACGGAGATAGCGGGGAAGTGAGGCGGGCTGGTCGGCGCTCTGCCAACTGGCCGGCATCGTCAGCGAGCAATGGTAGATGAGCACGATGAAGGCCGCCACGCCGCGGACGGAGTCGAGCTGTATGCTGCGTCGTATGTCGGGGCGTTGTATGTCGGGCTTTCCTGCCATCGTCGTGATACCTCGTGCCAATTTCGTAACGCCGGCTCATGCCCTCTTGATGTCGATGCCGTAGCGGTGGAAGGCGACCGCGCCGCCCAGGCCGGGCCCCATCTCCGGCGGCGGCGTCCGCGCGCCCTGCATCGCGAAGGCC
>NZ_JABXXP010000294.1 GCF_013376155.1 Nguyenibacter vanlangensis | reverse complement strand
CCCTGGGCGGCCAGGGCGCGACCGGCGGCAGGATGGTTCTGCGCGCGCCGGTCGACGGCATCGTCTCGGCGGTCAACAGCGCGGCCGGCGCCTATATCTCGGACGTCACGGCCGCGATCATGACCATCGCCGACATCCGGCAGGTCTGGGCCACCGCCAGCATTCCGGAAAACCAGGTGCCGCTGGTCCAGCTCGGCCAGCAGGCCGACATTGCCGTGCCCGCGCTGCCGAACCAGGTGCGCCACGGCGTGATCGCCGCGATCGAGCCGGTCATGCATGCCGACACGCGTACCCTGCAGGCGCGCATCGTGCTGGCCAACGACGACGGTGCGCTGAAGCCCAACATGTTCGCGACGGTGACCGTCCAGGCCCCCCAGCCGGCGCGCATCATGGTGCCGCAATCGGCGCTGCTGATGAACAACGACCAGGTGACCGTATTCGTCGAAACCGCGCCCCACACCTATGTCCGCCGGATCGTCGACATCGTCTATGACGACGGCGCGCTGTGCGAGGTGACCTCCGGCCTTGCGGCCGGCGAGCGGATCGTGACCCAGGGCGCGGTGCTGCTGAACGATGATTAATGATTTCATCGCGCTCTGCCTGCGGCAGCGGCGCATCGTCTTCGCGGTCATGATCGTGCTGGTCGCGCTGGGCAGCCTGGCGTGGCAGATGATCCCGGTGGAAGCCTATCCCGACCTGGGCGCCGTGAACGTGCAGATCTCCACCCAGGTGCCGGGCTTGGCGGCCGAGGAAATCGAGCAGCAGATCACCATTCCGCTGGAGCGCCAACTGGCCAACACGCCCGGCCTGGTCGACAGCCGGTCGAGTTCGACCTTCGGCCTGTCGCTGATCACGCTGATCTTCCGCGACGGGACGGATGTCTATTTCGCCCGCCAGCGCGTGACGGAACAGATGACCCAGGCGCCCCTGCCGCCGGGCATCACCCCGTCCCTGGGGCCGGTGACGGGGCCGGCGGGCGAGATCTATCGCTATACGCTGGAATCCGACCGCAAGAACCTGATGCAGTTGTCCGATATCCAGAAATGGATCGTCATTCCGGCGCTGATGCAGATTCCGGGGGTGGCCGCCATCAATAATTTCGGCGGCTTTACCAAGGAATACCAGATCGTCCTGGATCCAGCGGCGCTGTTCCGCTACGGCGTCGGGGTCAATGACGTCATCAGCGCCCTGCAGGCGAACAACGCCAACGCCGGCGGCGGGCGCATCACCCGTGGCGAGCAATCCTATATCGTGCGCGGCGTGGGGATGGTGCACACGCTGGACGAGATGGGCGCCATCGCCGTCGCCCAGCGCAACGGCGTGCCGATCCTGGTCCGCGACCTGGGCCAGTTGCAGCTTGGCCACCAGGTGCGCGAGGGCATCCTGGGCAAGAACGGCAATTCGGACACGATCGAGGGCATCGTCACGATGCTCAGCGGCCAGAACCCGTCGCTGGTGCTGCGGGACCTGCACGCCGCCGTCAGGCAACTGCAGGCGCAGCTTGGCCCGATGGGCGTGCGCATCGTGCCCTATATCGACCGCGACAACCTGGTGCAGACCACGATCGACAAGGTCACCCATACGGTGATCGAAGGCGTGGGCCTGGTCTTCATCATCCTGGTGCTGTTCCTGGGCAGTCCGCGCAGCGCCATCGTCGCCGCCGTGACCATTCCGCTGGCGCTGGCCACGCTGTTCGTGCTGATGCACATGCTGGGCATGCCCGCCAACCTGTTCTCGCTCGGCGCGATCGATTTCGGCGTGATCGTGGACGGCGCCATCGTGGTGACGGAGGCGATCCTGCGCATCCGCGAGGAGCATCCGGACCATGTGATGGACGAGGACGACATCCTGGCCGTCACCAAGCATGTCGGCAAGGCGATCTTCTTCGCGACGCTGATCATCATCGTCGCGTACGGGCCGCTGTTCGCCTTCCAGGGGTCCGAGGGGCGGCTGTTCCGCCCGATGGCCTTCACCGTCAGCTTCGCGCTGCTGGGCGCGCTGATCTGCTCGGTCGCGCTGACCCCTGCCCTAGCCTATCTGGCCATGCGCAAGCCGCACCGGCTGTTCCACAACGCGCCGCTGGAGGCGCTGCATCACGGCTATCGCCGCCTGCTGACGCATATCGTGGACCGGCCATGGACGGCCTATCTGGGCGGGCTGGCGGCCTTTGCCCTGGTCGGCTGGCTGGGCGCGCACACCGGCCGCGAGTTCCTGCCCGACATCGACGAGGGCGCGCTGTGGCTGCAGGTCCAGCTTCCGTCGGGCCTGTCGCTGGACAAGGCCAGCGCCATGGCGGACGAGGTCCGGGCTGCAATTCGATCCTTTCCCGAGGCCAGCTATGTCGTCACCCAGATGGGGCGCAACGATTCCGGCACCGATCCGTGGACGCCGTCGCATATCGAGGCGCCGGTCGGCCTGACGCCCTATGCCACCTGGCCGCACGGCGAAACCCGGGTGCAGTTCATCCGGCGCCTGCATGACCGCCTGGCCCGGATTCCCGGCATCAGCTTCGGGATCAGCCAGCCGATCGCCGACAACATGAACGACCTGGTGGGCGGCGCGCACAGCCCGCTGGTGCTGCGCGTCTACGGCAAAGATTTCAAGGAACTGCGCCGGATCGGCACCCAGATCGTCGGGATCATGCGCCAGGTTCCGGGCACGGTCGACGCCTCGATCTTCCAGGAGCCCGAAATCCCGCAACTGAACATCACGGTCGACCGGGAAGCGGCCGCGCGCTATGGCGTCTCGGGCACCGACATCATGAACGTCGTGCAGAACATGATCGGCGATGCGGCGATCGGCCAGGTCTATGTCGCCGACCGGATGTACGCCATGACGGCCCACATGCAGCGGCGGCTGAACAACAACCTGCCGGCGATCGCGCAGATTCCGCTGACCGGGCTGAACGGCGCGCGGATCCCGCTGGGGCTGGTCGCCCATATCTCGCTGGAGACGGGCGAGGCCAATATCGCCCATGAGATGAATCACCGGCAGATCACCATCCGCCTGGATAACGGCCAGCGTCCGCTGTCGCAGTATCTGGCGGACGCGCAGGCCCGCATCGGCGCGCAGGTCCATTTCGACGCCGCGCAATACCGGCTGGAATGGGCCGGCACCTTTCAGCAGGAGCAGCGCGCCCAGGCGCGCCTGACGGTGGCGCTGGCGATCATGTTCGCGGTCATGCTGGTGCTGCTGTTCGGGCAGTTCGGGCGCATCCGCCAGGCCGTGCTGGTGCTGGCGGTGGTCCCGATGGCCACGCTGGGCGGGCTGATCGCGCTGGATCTGCGGGGCGAGACGCTGAACATCGCCACCGCCGTGGGCTTCATCGCCCTGTTCGGCGTCGCCGTGCAGAACGGCATCATCATGATCTCGGCGATCAACCGGCTGCGCGGCGACGGCATGAAATTGCGCGACGCGGTGATCGAGGGGGCCAGCGAACGGTTCCGTCCGGTGCTGATGACCGCGACCGTCGCCAGCATGGGCATGCTGCCCGCGGCCCTGGCCACCGGCATCGGCACCGACGTGCAGCGCGGGCTGGCGACCGTCGTG
>NZ_JABXXP010000293.1 GCF_013376155.1 Nguyenibacter vanlangensis | reverse complement strand
CGGCGCGACGATCGCGGCGGTGGCGGGCGGGCTGGACCGTCCCTATCCGTCCGAACACGCAGAATTGCAGTCGCTGATCGCCCGGCACGGCGCGGTGGTGACCGAGACCCCGCTGGGCGTTGCGCCGCAGACCCGTCATTTCCCCCGGCGCAACCGGCTGATCGCCGGGCTGGCCCAGGGCTGCGTCGTCGTCGAGGCCGCATTGCGCTCGGGCAGCCTGATCACCGCCGAGCTGGCGACCCTGTATGGTCGGACGGTCTTCGCCGTGCCCGGATCGCCGCTGGATCCGCGCTGTCGCGGCAGCAACGCGCTGTTGCGGCATGGGGCGGTCCTGACCGAAAGCGAGCATGACGTGCTGGCCGAACTGCCAGAAGAAAGACGTGGGGAAAGGATCGGGGCGGGCGCCGCGGCGCCCCGTCCCGGTCGGCCGGGGGACCTGGCGCAGCATCAGGCGCCGTGGCCCGCCCCGCCCCCGGCGGAGGCCGCCGGGAGGGCCCCGGCGATCGACGCCGACACCCCTGAAGATGCCGGGGAGATTCGCCGCGCGGTGCTGTCGCTGCTGTCATTTACGCCGACGCCGGTTGACGATCTCGTACGGCGCTGCCAGTTCTCGACATCGGCTATCCTGACCGTGCTGTCGGAACTGGAGCTGGCAGGCAACATCGAAACCCTTCCAGGTGGTAGCGTTGTCCTTCCATCCCTGCCCCCCGCAGGCCGGCCGGACCTGGAACGAGAAGCGTAATCCGGAGACAGAATGACTGATGTCGTCGTGGTCGAGTCGCCTGCCAAGGCGAAGACGATCAACAAGTATCTGGGGGATGGATTTACGGTACTCGCCTCGTTCGGCCATGTGCGCGACCTGCCGCCGAAGGATGGCAGCGTCCGGCCCGATGAGAATTTCGCCATGGACTGGGAGGCCGACGAGCGCGGCAGCCGGCAGATCGCCGCGATCGCCAAGGCGCTGCGCGGCGCGCGGCATCTGTATCTGGCGACCGACCCGGACCGCGAGGGCGAGGCGATTTCCTGGCATGTCCGGGCGATGCTGGAAGAGAGGAACCTGCTGAAGGGCGTGGACGTCCAGCGGGTGACCTTCAACGAGATCACCAAGAGTGCGATCCGCGCCGCCATGGCGCAGCCGCGCGACCTGGACCAGCCGCTGATCGAGGCCTATCTGGCGCGGCGGGCGCTGGATTACCTGGTGGGCTTCACCCTGTCGCCCGTGCTGTGGCGCAAGCTGCCGGGCTCGCGCAGCGCGGGGCGGGTGCAGTCGGTGGCGCTGCGCCTGATCTGCGAGCGCGAGGCGGAGATCGAGAGCTTCCGCAGCCGCGAATACTGGACGGTCGGCGCCGAGTTCACCACGCCCGAGGGGGCGCGCTTCACCGCGCGGCTGACCCACCTGGCCGGCCGCAAGCTGGAACAGTTCGACCTGCATGACGAGACCGGCGCGATGGCCGCCAAGGCGGCGGTCGAAGCCGGGCAGTTCGCCGTGCGGTCGGTCGAGCGACGCAAGGTGCGCCGCAATCCGCCGCCGCCCTTCACGACCTCGACCCTGCAGCAGGAGGCGTCGCGCAAGCTGGGCATGGGCGCGCAGGTGACGATGCGCACCGCCCAGCAATTGTACGAAGGCATCGACCTGGGCGGCGAGACGGTCGGCCTGATCACCTATATGCGCACCGACGGCGTGCAGATGGCCGGCGAGGCCATCGCCGCCATCCGCGGCCATATCGGCGAGAGCTTCGGCGCCGCCTACCTGCCGGACAAGGCGCGGATCTATTCCACCCGCGCCAAGAACGCGCAGGAGGCGCACGAGGCGATCCGCCCCACCGATGTCGACCGCGCGCCCGCCGAGGTCGCGCGCTACCTGACCGACGACCAGCGGCGGCTGTACGAGCTGATCTGGAAACGCTCGGTCGCCAGCCAGATGCAGTCGGCCGAACTGGACCAGGTGATCGTCGAGATCGCCGATGCAGGCGGGGCGGCGACATTGCGGGCCACCGGTTCGATGATCGCCTTCGACGGGTTTCTGAAGCTGTACAGCGAGGGACGGGACGATACCGGGCCGAAAGACGAGCAGGACGAGGACAGCCGCATGCTGCCGCCGATGCGCGAGCGCGATCCGCTGCGGCGCGGCGCGGTTGCGGCCGAGCAGCATTTCACCCAGCCGCCGCCGCGCTATTCGGAAGCGTCGCTGGTCAAGAAGATGGAAGAGATCGGCATCGGGCGGCCGTCGACCTATGCCTCGATCCTGTCGGTGCTGCGCGACCGCAACTATGTCCGGCTGGAGGCCCGCCGCTTCATTCCCGAGGATCGGGGCAGGCTGGTCACCGCGTTCCTGACCTCGTTCTTCGAACGTTATGTCGACACCCAGTTCACGGCCGGGCTGGAAGAGCAGCTGGACGACATATCGGGCGGCCGGGCGGACTGGCGCGACGTGATGGCGGCCTTCTGGCAGGATTTTTCCCACGCGGTCGACCAGACGAAGGAGCTGAAGATCTCCGACGTCATCAACGCGCTGGACAACGACCTGGCGCCGCATTTCTTCCCCGCCCGACCCGACGGCGGCGACCCGCGGGTCTGCACCGCCTGCGGCACCGGGCGGCTGGGGCTGAAGCTGGGGCGCTATGGCGCGTTCATCGGCTGTTCGAACTATCCGACCTGCCAGTTCACCCGCCGGCTGGTGGTGGACCCCAAGGAAGAGGGCGATGCCGACACGCTGAAGGACGGGATGCGGGTGCTGGGCCAGCACCCCGAGACCGGCGACGAGATCAGCGTGCGGCGCGGCCCGTGGGGCCTGTATGTCCAGCAGGGCGAACCCGACCCCGAGGACAAGAAGGCCAAGCCCCGGCGCGCCACCATCCCGCGCGGCATCGAAGGCGACAAGATCACGCTGGACCAGGCGGTGGGCCTGCTGTCCCTGCCGCGGATCATCGGCCCCCATCCGGAAACCGGCGAGATGATCGAAGCCGGGCTGGGGCGGTTCGGGCCCTATGTGAAGATGGGCGCCGTGTTCGGATCGCTGGACAAGGATGACGACATCCTGACCGTCGGGCTGAATCGCGCGGTGGACGTGCTGGCGCGCAAGCTGGCGTCGGTGCGCACCCTGGCGCCGCATCCCAAGGACGGCGAGCCGGTGATCGTGCGCAAGGGCCGCTTCGGCCCCTATGTCCAGCACGGGCAGGTCGTCGCCAACCTGCCGCGCGGCGAGGCGATGGAAGACGTGACCCTGGATGCGGCGCTGGCGCTGCTGGCCGAGAAGGGCAAGCCGCTGAAGCCGCGCGGCAAGGCCGCGGCGAAGAAGGCCCCCGTGAAGAAGGCTTCTGCCAAAAAAGCCGCCGCCCCCAAGGAAGCGAAGCCGAAAGCCGCCCGCGCGAGCGCCAAGGCCGGCACCAAGGAGAGCGCCCCCCCCCGGGCGCGGCGCGCCGCAGCCAAGGCGGGCTGAGGATGGAGGGACGGGACCTGTCCGACCCGCCTTCACCCGATCCCGTGCCGACCGATACTGCGCCCCTGGCCGCTCTTCCGGCGGCCAAGGGGGCGTTGCCGGACCGCGAGACCCTGCGCCGGTTCAT
>NZ_JABXXP010000292.1 GCF_013376155.1 Nguyenibacter vanlangensis | reverse complement strand
CGCCGGGCCAGGCGCGCGATAGGCCCACCAGCCCCAGCCGGCGACACCGATGCCGGCACCGGCCGCCAGCGTCAACAACACTGCCATCAGGGTGACAAGGCGTCTGACCATCCTGCATATCCGGGCAAGATCGCATCGCGCGGCCATGCCGCGCTGCAAAGGCGATGGAGCAAAAGAAATGGGGCGCGTGACCGGTTCACCCAATCACGCGCCCCATCAGAAAAAGCTGACTGGCCGCCCGGCAAGCCGCTCGGGCAGCGTCCTCAGACGCGGCGCATGATGACGCTGGCGTTGGTGCCGCCGAAGCCGAAGCTGTTGGACAATGCGATGTCGATCTTGCGGCGCTGAGCCTCATGCGCGACCCGGTCGATGACGCTCTCGCGGGACGGGTTGTCCAGGTTCAGCGTCGGCGGCGCGACATTGTCGCGGATCGCCAGCATCGAGAAGATCGCCTCGACCGCGCCGGCCGCCCCAAGCAGATGGCCGATGGCAGACTTGGTCGAGGACATGGCCAGCGCGCCGGCATGATCGCCGAACAGGCGTTCGACCGCATGCAACTCCAGATCGTCGGCCATGGTCGAGGTGCCATGGGCGTTGACGTAGCCGATATCGGCCACGTCGATGCCGGCATTGCGCACCGCCGCCTGCATGGCGCGATACGCACCTTCATGCCCCTCGGCGGGCGACGTGATATGATGGGCGTCGCCCGACAGGCCGTACCCGACGATCTCGCCATAGATCTTCGCGCCACGGGCCTTGGCGTGCTCGTATTCTTCCAGCACCACGATACCCGCGCCCTCGCCCATCACGAACCCGTCACGATCACGATCCCACGGGCGCGAGGCCCTTTCGGGGGTGTCGTTGAAACTGGTCGACAGCGCGCGGGCCGAACAGAATCCGGCGATCCCCAGCGGACACACCGCGGCCTCGGCGCCACCGGCGATCATGACGTCGGCGTCGCCCAGCATGATCAGGCGCGACGCATCGCCGATCGCGTGCACACCCGTGGCGCAGGCGGTGACCACCGAGTGATTCGGTCCCTTGAAGCCGTATTTGATGGAGACGTGGCCCGAAACCAGGTTGATCAGCGCCGACGGGATGAAGAAGGGCGACAGACGCCGCGCGCGTCCTTCATGAACCGTGATCGATGCGTCATAGATCGTCTGCAGGCCGCCGATGCCTGAGCCGATCATCACCCCGGTCCGGCAACGCTCTTCTTCGGATTCCGGCGTCCAGCCCGAATCCTCCACCGCCTCGGTCGCCGCCACCAGGCCCAGATGGATGAACCGGTCCATCTTCTTCTGGTCCTTGACCGACACCCAGTCGGACAAGGTCAGGCCACCGCTGTCGGTCGGGCCGGCAGGAACCTCGCCCGCCACCTGGGCGGGCAGGTCGGACGGGTCGAACGAGGTGATCCGGCCAAAACCGTTTTCCCCGGCGATCAGGCGCGACCAGTTATGTTCGAGCCCAAGCCCGAGCGGGCTGACAATGCCCATACCGGTGACAACAACGCGACGGGCTCCCGACGCCACTCCGGTAGACTGTACCAACCCGCTCTGCTCCCTAGATGACGAAAACCGATTATCCGGCGATGCCGATTGGCGATGCCGAATTCAGGCGGCCTTCTGCTTCTCGATATAGTCGATCGCGTCCTTCACGGTGGCGATCTTCTCGGCCGCATCTTCCGGAATCTCGACGCTGAACGCCTCTTCGAAGGCCATCACCAGCTCGACCGTGTCCAGGCTGTCGGCGCCGAGGTCGTCGATGAAGGAGGCCTCCGGGGTGACCTTGCTTTCCTCGACCCCGAGGTGCTCGACCACAATCTTCTTAACCTTGTCGGCGATTTCGCTCATCTGTCTTCGCTTCCTGTGTGCCCCATGAGATACGGGCGGTTCGAAAATCATTCGTCCTGTCTGACGTCCCGCAAACCGGAGCCGCGAGAACGCGTCCAGCCCGCCTCGGACGAAGCAGCGGCGGATTAGCACGGTTCCTCGGTCGTCGCCAAGGCAGGGATCGTGTTTCCGCCACAATCCGCGCCCCGGCATCAGAACGAATCCGATAAAATCACCCCGTTTTCCGCGATATCCCCCGCCTCGTCCAGCGGAATCGGTCGGGCGGAATCAATCGCGATCCCATCCCGCGGCGCCCTACGGCATCGCCATCCCGCCATTGACGTTCAGCGTCGCCCCGGTGATCCAGCCCGCCTCGTCCGAGACCAGATAGACCACGGCGGCGGCGATATCCTCGGGCCGGCCCATTCGGCCCAGCGGGATGCCGCCCAGCAGCTTCTCGCGCTGCGCCTCGGGCAGCACGTCGGTCATCGCGGTCTGCACGAAACCGGGCGCCACGACATTGACCGTCACCCCGCGCGAGCCGACTTCCTGCGCCAGCGACTTGCTCATGCCGATCATGCCGGCCTTGGCCGCCGAATAATTGGCCTGCCCCGCATTGCCCGTCACCCCGACGATCGAGGCGATGCTGACGATGCGGCCGGCGCGCCGGCGCAGCATGCCCTTCAGCGCGGCGCGGCACAGGCGGAAGGGCGCAGCCAGGTCGACCTCCAGCACCCGGTTCCAGTCCTCGTCCTTCATACGAATCGCCAGCCCGTCGCGGGTCAGTCCCGCATTGTTGACCAGGATGTCCAGCGGCGCGCCCGCCGCCGTTTCCGCGGCGGCGACCAGCGCGTCGGACGCCGCCGGGTCGGACAGGTCAGCCACGCAGACATGCACCCGCTCGCCATCGGGCGCGATCTCGGATGCGACCCCGTTCAGCACCGTCTCCCGCGTCCCGGACAGGACGACGCGCGCTCCCTGGGCATGCAGAGCCCGCGCGATCGCCGCGCCGATTCCCCCCGATGCCCCCGTGACCAGCGCGGTCTTGCCATCCAAACTGAACATCAGCCCATCCACTCCCCGTCCGTCATGCTCTCGCCCATCATTCTCTCGATCCGTCATTCCGTCTCGTCACATGGTCGCTCCGTCACAGGGTCGCCAGGAACGCCTCGATATCGGCGGGCGTTCCGACCGAACGGGCGGCTGCATCAGGCACGATCCGCCGCACCAGTCCAGACAGCACCTTCCCGGCTCCAAGCTCGACGAAACTGTCGACGCCCATCGCCGCCATCGCCTCCACGCTCTCGCGCCAGCGCACGGTCCCGGTGACCTGGCGCACCAGCAGGTCGCGAATCGCCTGCGGATCGGTCACCTTCGCCGCCGAGACATTGGCGATTACGGGCACCACGGGCGGCGCGATCTCGGCGCGTTCCAACGCCTCGCCCATCGCATCGGCCGCCGGCGCCATCAGCGTGCAATGGAAGGGCGCGGAGACCGGCAGCATCACGGCGCGCTTCACCCCGCGCGCCTTCGCCGCCGCGACCGCGCGCTCCACCGCGCCGATGCGGCCGGACACGACGATCTGACCGCCGCCATTGTCATTGGCGACCTCGATGGTCTCGCGCACGTCCGGCTGGCCCTCGGCGCGCAGGATCGCTGCTTCCGCACAGATCTCCCGCGCCAGGTCCAGATCGACGCCGATCAGGGCGGCCATCCCGCCCTCGCCCGCCGGCACGGCCTTCT
>NZ_JABXXP010000291.1 GCF_013376155.1 Nguyenibacter vanlangensis | reverse complement strand
AGCGCCGCCCGGGCGCCGTCGCCGGCCGAGACCCCGATGATGAGCGGCGGGGGCGTCATGGCGTATCCGGACCCCGCTCCGGAAGGGCCCGTTCCGGAAGGGCCCGCTCCAGAAGAGAATGCCGCGCTGAGTAGGTGAAATAGAAGATGGCGGCGACCACGCCCCAGGCCAGGGTGAGCATCAGCACGATCGCCGAGAGATTGGCGATCAGATACAGGCAGCACAGGATGCTGAGGATCGGCAGGTACGGAAAGAACGGGACGTGAAAGCCGCGCGGCATGTCCGGCCGCCGGTAGCGCAGCAGGATCACGCCCGCCGACACCACGGTGAACGCCACCAGCGTGCCCATGCTGGTGAGGTGCCACAGCATGTCGGCCGGCAGGAGGGCCGCCGCCAGCGCCACCAGCGCCGCCACGATGAAGGTGTTGGCGGTGGGCGTCATGGTCTGGGGATTCACGCGGTGGAAGATCGGCGGCAGCAGGCCGTCGCGCGAGACGGCGAACAGGATGCGCGTCTGGCCGTACAGCACGATCAGCGTGACCGAGAAGACCGACACCACCGCCCCGGCGGACAGGATGACCGCGGGCCACGTCGCGCCGGTGATGGTCTGCAGGATGACGGCGAGGCCGGCTTCCTGCCCGGCGAAGCGCGTCTGGTCCTGCGCGCCGAGCGCGGTGAGGGTGACCAGCACGTAGAAGCACGTCACCACGGCGAGGGCGAGCACGATGGCGAGCGGGAGGTTGCGGCGCGGGTTTTCGACTTCCTCGCCCGCCGTCGAGATCGCGTCCAGCCCGACGAAGGTGAAGAAGATCGCCCCCGCGGCCATGCTGACCCCGGCGAAGCCGTGGGGCGCGAAGGGGGCGAGATTGCCGGAATGGAAAACCGTCGCGGCGAGCGCGATGAACAGGGCCAGCACGCCGAGCTTGACCATCACCATGATCGCGTTCGCCCGCGCCGATTCCCGCGCCCCGCGCGCCAGCAGCAGCGCGCACAGGAAGACCAGGATCGCGGCGGGCAGGTTCATCAGGCCCCGCCCGCCGGGATGCACGCCGGTCGCGTCCGCGACCAGCGGCGCCGAGAGCATCCATTCGGGCAGGCTGAGCCCCGTGACGTTGAACAGGAGGTTGCGGAGATATTCGCTCCAGCCGATGGCCACGGCGGCGGCGGACACGCCGTATTCCAGCGCCAGCGACGCGGCGACGAAGAAGGCCGCCCCTTCGCCCAGCGTCGCGTAGGCGTAGGAGTAGGACGAGCCCGAGACCGGGATCATCGAACTCATTTCCGCGTAGCACATGGCCGTGAGACCGGCCGCCAGGCCGGCGATCAGGAAGGCGACCAGCACGGCCGGCCCCGCCACGGGCACTTCCTCGGAGAGGACGAAGAAGATGCCGGTGCCGATGGTCGCGCCGACGCCGAACAGGGTGAGCTGGAAGAGGGTGATGGAGCGCCCCAGCCGTCCATCGCCCCGATTGTCGCCCGGGTTGCTACCGTGATCGCCGCCGTGATCGCTGCTGTCCGCCAGCAGGGCTTCGACCGGTTTGCGGCGGGTCAGGCGGTGGGCAAGGCGATGAGGATGATGGGCCGGGCGATGAAGGTCCAGGCGATGAAGATCCGGGCGATGAAGGTCCGGGCGATGATCGGGGCGGACATCCATGCGGGGCGGGCTACTCCGGAGTGGGCGGCTGGTCGGTTGCGGTAGTGTTACAAAAGCCGCGTCCCTCGGCAAGTCGCCCGGCGTGAGGCTGTTCCTATGACGGGGCGTTCAGCTTGTCCTGCGTCCTGGTGTCGAAATCGGCGGCGTCGTGGCGTTCGTGCAACTGGGTGGAGGGATCGCCGCTGAGGCGGTTGACCATCCGCCCGCGCTGGACGGCGGGGCGCGCCAGGATCGTGTCGGCCCAGCGCAGCACGTGCCGGTAGTCCTGGACCGACAGGAAGTCGGCCGCGCCATAGAGCCAACCCTTGACCAGCCCGCCATACCAGGGGAAGGCGGCGATGTCGGCGATCGTGTACTCGCTGCCGGCGAGATAGGCGCTGGCCGCCAGCCGGCGGTCGAGCACGTCGAGCAGGCGCTTGGTCTCCATCGCGAAACGGTCGATGGCATATTGGATCTTGGTGGGCGCGAAGGCGTAGAAATGGCCGAACCCGCCGCCGAGAGAGGGGGCGCTGCCCATCTGCCAGAACAGCCAGGACAGGCATTCGGCGCGCGCCGCCGGGTCGGCCGGCAGGAAGGCGCCGAATTTCTCGGCCAGGTAGAGCAGGATCGATCCGGATTCGAAGACGCGCACCGGTTCGGGCCCCGAGCGGTCGAGCAGCGCCGGGATCTTGGAATTGGGATTGATGTCCACGAAGCCGCTGCCGAACTGGTCGCCCTGGCCGATGCGGATCGGCCAGGCGTCATATTCCGCGCCGTCATGGCCGGCGGCCAGCAATTCCTCGAGCAGGATCGTGACCTTCTGACCGTTCGGCGTGGCCAGCGAATAGAGCTGCAGCGGATGGCGGCCGACCGGCAGTTCCTGGTCGTGGGTCGCGCCGGCGATGGGGCGGTTCAGTCCGCCGGCCTGCCGGTTCCAGGTCCAGATCTTGGGCGGGGTGTAGTCGGAGGAATCGGACATTTCGGATATTCCCGGATCTGAGATGGCTGCAAAATGGCGCGGCGATGAGAGTATGCCCGAGGCGGCGTGCGATCCAGACGGCGCCTGAGAGGGAGGAAGATACGTGACGTCGCTTGGCCTGTTCGCCCTGCTGCTGTGCCTGTCGTCGCTGTTCGGGATCGTCAACCGGCGGACGCTGCGGCTGCCGACGACGATCGGCATCCTGGTGATCGCGCTGTTCGTGTCCTTCGTGTTGATGGGGGTCGACGCGCTGACGCCGGGGCATGATTTGCAGGCCCTGCCGCGCGCGGTGCTGCGGCAGGCGGACCTGCCGGGCAATCTGCTGGAGGGGGCGCTGTCCTTTCTGCTGTTCGCGGGGGCGCTGCAGGTCGATCTGGACCAGTTGATGGCGCGCATGGGCGCGGTGCTGTTTCTGGCGCTGCTGGGCACGCTGCTGGCGGTGGGGCTGTTCGGCGGGGCGATGTACGGGGTGTTCCTGCTGCTGGGGCTGAAGGTGTCGCCCCTGTGGTGCGTCGTGCTGGGGGCGATCCTGGCGCCCACCGACCCGGTTTCGGTCGTCGGCATGCTGCGGCGGCTGGGCCTGCCCGGGCCGATGCAGGCGGTGTTCGCCGGGGAAAGCCTGTTCAATGACGGGGTGGGGGTGGTCGTCTTCGGCGTGGCGATGATGCTGGCGACACAGACGGGGACGACACAGACGGGAGTGGCGCAGGTGGGCGCGGGCGGGTTCGGCCTGTGGGAGGCCGCCCGGGCCTTCGGCATCGAGGCGGTCGGCGGTGGGGTGCTGGGGTTCGTGTCGGGGTGGGTGGCGCTGCGCTGCGCGCTGCTGGTGGAGGACGCGCACCTGGAATTGCTGGTGTCGCTGAGCCTGGCGACGGGGACGTTCAGCCTGGCGAACGCGCTGGGCCTGTCGGGGCCGATCGCGGTGGTGGTGGCGGGGCTGTGGCTGGGCAGCTCTGCCGCGCGCC
>NZ_JABXXP010000290.1 GCF_013376155.1 Nguyenibacter vanlangensis | reverse complement strand
TGGACCGATTCGCGCCGGAGCGGTTCGCCGCCGCCGGCCGGGCGATCCTGGATCGGGTACAGCCCGCTTCGCGCCCTACCCGTTCCTGATAAGCCGCCGCCCACGCCGCGCCAGTTCGATCGCAATCCGGCGCGGCGAGTGGGTGATCGTCTTGGCGTCCAGCAGCGTCACGTCCCCCGCCGCCGACAAGCTGTGCAGCCCGTCGGTGAACGGCGCCCAGGACGATGGCGGACGGATCTGCGGCCCGGGCCGGGTCATGACGCGCGCCATCCCCAGTTCGGTGACGGTCAACGGGGTGATCGCCCCGCCATAGGTGGCGCTGCAATCCTGCGTCGGCAGGATGATCCGCCCGTCGACGATCACGGGCGTGCCGCCGGGGCGCGCTGCGCTGCGGTCCCAGCGCAGCGGATTGGCCGGATGCAGCCGCCACGGGCCGAGCAGGCTGTCGGCGAAGGCGGCATGCAGCAGGCTCTGCCGGTCCCCCGGGCTGCCCCCGGGCGGACTGAAGAAGATCCACCAGCGGTCGCCGACCCGCAGCGGCGAGGCATCGATCGCCGCCACCGGAAAGGCGAAATCCTCCACCCGCATCCACCGATCGGGAAACGAGACCGCACGATACAGGCTCAACCGCCCCGATCGATGGGCTTCGGGCAGCAGATAGACCGCATCGCCGTCCTCGATCACTACCGGATAGGACAGATGCCACGGCTCGGACAGGACGGGCCTGCTGTCCAGCAGGCGCAGGGCCCGGTCGAGGACGAACATCTCGATCCGGCCGATCCGGTCACGATAATCATAGGCTTCGACGAAGACGTGCAGCCGGTCGTCCCGCCACAGCCCGAATGGATCGGCCAGGAAACGGAACGCGCCCTGGTCGGGCAGCCATGTCACGGGCAACCCCTCAACCGTCCCGCGCGCCAGGATGTCGGACATCGGACGGGCAATGATGCCGGTCCGCCAGATATCCGTCCGCAGCAATCCCATACCGTCTTCCGCCCGCCTTTCGTCTGTCCGGCATCCCGCCCTGGCACGCCCCGGTTCGTCCACGCCTACCCGATCCCGCGGCGATCGCAAACGGCCGCCGTGACGGGGCCGCCCGATCATGGCACCCTGCCCGGCCATGCCGACCGACCTTGCTGAAAACCAGTTCGCCATCCGCCGCGCCATCCTGCATCTGTGCGGCCAGTTGGGCTGGGCCACCCTGAACGAGCTGGTTCTGCCGGACGGGCGGCGCGCCGACATCATGGCATTGCGTCCGGACAACGGCCTTGTATGCATCGAGATCAAATCCGGTCCGCGCGACTTCCTGGCCGACGGCAAATGGGAAACCTATCAAGAGTGGAGCGACCAGCTTTTCTTCGCGGTCGACCATGGATTTCCCCTGGCATTGCTGCCCGAGACCGCGGGAATCATGGTCGCCGATACCGGCCTGCTGCCGGCCGGGCTGGAGGTGATCGCCGAATCCGCCATCCTGCGCGATGCGCCGCAGAACACGCTGGCGCCGGCGCGCCGGCGGAAACTGACCCATCTGTTCGCCATGCAGGCCGCCGAGCGGCTCGCACGGCTGAATGACCCGGCGATCACAGCCGCACTGCGCGCGGCGCGCCGCGTGGAATGAGTGGCGCATTGCAAGCCCGGGCGGGGCTGACAGGCGCCGCGATATGCGCCATGCACATCTGTCACCCGCCCCAAGAGAGGCCCCCGATGTCCGACGCCATCCTGTGCCGGTTCGAAGCCGCCCGATCCATCGTCGGCGATGCCGCCGACCTCGCCATGTCCATGCGCCCGCCTTCCGGCGGACCGGCCGCCACGCTGAAAAGCGCCCAGGACTGGCTGACCGAGGCCGATGGCGCCGTAGAAGCCTTGATTTCCGCCCGGATCGGGGCCCTGTTCCCTGAAGACGGCTTCCAGGGCGAGGAAGAAGGCCGCACCCGCACCGGCCGCCTGCGCTGGGTCGTCGATCCGATCGACGGCACGTCCAATTTCGCCCGCGGGCGCAATCGCTGGTGCATCTCGCTGGGCCTGCTGGATGGCGACCTGCCGGTGGCGGGCATCATCCATGCCCCGGCGCTGGGCGAGGTCTATACCGCCGTGCGCGGCCGCGGCGCCGTCCTGAACGGGCGGCCGATCAAGGCTTCACCCGTCACGGATACGCGCTCGGCCATGGTCGAGATGGGATGGAGCAACCGCGTCCCCAAAGGTGTGTTCGAGGAAAAGGTCGCGGCCATCCTGCGTCTCGGCGCCATGCCGCGTTCCGGCGGGTCCGGCGCGCTGGCCCTGGCCGATGTCGCCTGCGGCCGGCTGGACGGATATCTGGAAATGGTCATCAATCTGTGGGACGTCGCGGCAGCGCTCGCCATCCTGGAGGAAGCCGGGGCCCGGGTCTCGCCCTTCTTGCGCGACGGCGGGCTGGAGGGCGGCGCCACGCTGCTTGCCGCCGCTCCGGGAATCGCTGACGATCTGTCCGCCGCCCTGGCGGTATCGCTGGACTGACCGGCGGCCATGGTTAGAACACAAAACATCACTATCGGAACCGGGATGGACCGGCCACAATCCGCCCCGCAGCAGCCACCGGCCAGGAGTACACGCAGCATGGCTTTGCCGAACGGTCTTTCCCGCGGGGTGCCCGCCCTTCTGGCCGCGTCCCTGGCGCTGTCCTCGGCGCCGGCCCTTGCCGCCGGCGAGTCGCAGCAATCCCTGATAGACCGCGCGACCCTGACCGTGCGCGACATGTTCGCCGGTGCCCGACCCGACAGCAAGATCACCCGTTATATGGTCCGCGCCCGGGCGGTCATGGTCTGTCCGTCGATCTTCCGCATGTCGATCGGCATCGGCGGCTCGGGCGGCGGCTGCGTGCTGCTGTCGCGCGACGCGCGCGGCTCATGGTCCGACCCGGCCTTCTATACGCTCAGCTCGGCCAATATCGGCATCCAGCTCGGCATGCAGGATTCCGAGGTCATCTTCTTCATCATGACCGATCGCGGCCTTCAGGCATTGCTGGACAATCAGTTCCAGTTGGGCGCCGACGCGTCGGCATCCTTCGCCACCATGGGCTCGGGGATCGAAAGCGGCACGGCCGGAGAGAGCAACACCGACATCATGGCGTTGCAGAAATCCAAGGGCCTGTTCGCCGGCGCGGCGCTTGGCGGGTCGAAATTGTCGGTCAACAGCGGCGCCAACCGGGCCTATTACAGCCAGATCGTCGGGCCGGAAGACATCGTGATCTCGATGCGGGTCAACAATCCCGGGGCCGATCCGCTGCGCAGCGCGCTCAGCGAGGCCCAGGCCACGGCGTCGGGCGGCGCCGCCTATCAGCCCGGCCTGGGTACGCGAGCCTATGGGCAATCCTCCATGGGCGCGTCGGCCGCCTACGGGGCCCAATCCTATGGCCCGCAGGGTGCCGAGCCGATGCAGGTCGCCCCGGCACCCGCCGGCACCGTCAGCAGCCAGCCCCTGGGCGCACCGCGCTAGGGTCTGTGGGGATTTGGGATTCCTATTTTAGCGGAGATGTGATTCACCCACTGGATGGATCGCTTAGTACTGACCGATGCCCAATGGGCGAAGATAGAACCGCATTG
>NZ_JABXXP010000289.1 GCF_013376155.1 Nguyenibacter vanlangensis | reverse complement strand
GGCCAGCACGCAGGCCAGGGCCGCGCCGGCAATGGCGGCGAAGGCCAGAAAGCCCGGACCATAGGAACCGGTCGCCTGCCGCGCCGCGCCCAGCGACGATGCCAGATAGAACCCGCCGATCCCGCCGCTCATCCCCACCAGCCCGGTCAGCACGCCGACTTTGTGCGGAAAGCGCGCCGGCACCAGTTGGAACACCGCGCCGTTGCCCAGTCCCAGCGCGAGCATGCCCAGGAAAAAGGCGGGAAACGCCAGATAGATCGACGGCAATCCCATCCCGATGGCCCCGAACACCAGCCCCGCCGCGGCATAGATCAGCGTCAGCGCCCGCGTGCCGCCGATCCGGTCGGCCAGCGCCCCGCCCAGCGGCCGCACGAACGACCCGACAAAGACGACCAGGGCCGTGCAGGTGCCCGCGACGGCAGGCGGCAGCGCGTACTGGTCGTTGAAATAGATGGTCAGGAACGAGGCCAGCCCGACGAACCCGCCGAAGGTGACGCTGTAGAAGAACATCAGGCACCAGCAATCCGCCGACCGCAGCACCGGCCACCAACCGGATATCCCGGGCGAAACCGGCCGCCGCACAGGTTCGCGTGCCAGCAGCAGAAAGGCCGCCAGCACCCCGGTCAGCGGCAGCGTGGCCAGCCCGATCACGTTCACCCAGCCGACCAGGATCGCCAGCCCCGGCGCGAACAGCGACGCCAGCGCCGTGCCCGAATTCCCGGCCCCGGCAATGCCCAGCGCCGTACCCTGGTAGCGCGGCGGATACCAGGCCGAGGCCAGGGGCAGCGCGATGGCGAACGACGCCCCGGCCACCCCCAGCACCAGGGCAATGCCGAACATCGCGGCATAGCTGTGCGGCGCCAGCAGCCAGGACAGGGCCAGGCCGGCAATCACCAGAAGCTGGGCGCCGATGGCGACCCGGCGCGGGCCGAACAGGTCGACCAGCCCGCCGGCCACGACCCGGAAAGCCGCGCCGGCCAGCACCGGCGTGGCCACCAGCAGCCCTTTCTGCCCGGCATTCAGGTGCAGGTCATGGGAAATGGCGATGCCCAGCGGGCCCAGCAGCACCCATACCATGAACGAGACGTCGAAATACAGGAACGCGGCAAGCAGGGTCGGCGCATGGCCGGCCTTGAGGAATCCCCTGTCCACAATACGATCCCAGATGACGCGCGCCATCCGCGACATCATCGCCCCGTGGGCCTGCGGATCGCCGTTGATCCACCCCGTGTCGTCCCGGCCTTCCCGGCCGCTTTCGTCCCGCCGCCGCTGACGGGATCGCTTGTTGCGTTTCTCAGCCTACAGGACGCAATAATATGATGTCAAAATGAATATGCGATGACATTGTAGTCCCAAAACATTACGTTTTGCTCATGTCGCGGGCGCATCCGCGGACCTGTCGTGCCGCACATTTAACAATTTAATATCGTGAATTAATAAACAACGATAATTCGCGTTGATTTGAATCAACAACGGTGCTCTACGATCATTATCGACAATCTATCCGAGCATCGTACCGACCGTGGCGCATATCCGACGCATTCATCCGGCTCTTCTTCCTTCGGCCACGATCCTGCTCTGCATGGGCGCTCCCGCCCTGGCTATTCCGGCTGGGGCGGCCCCGGCACCGTCTGCCGAGGCCGCCCAGACAACCGTGCCGACAACCGTGCCGACAACCGTGCCGACAACCGCGCCGGTCGCGATTCAGCATGACGGCAAGCGGGCCACCGGCCCCGTGTCGCGCCCGCCCATCCAGACCTTCCCCCATGCCGGCCCGGTCGGCCAGCCCCGTCGCCTCTCCCCGGCGCAGCTCGCCGCCCCGACCTCGACCCATGGGCCGTGGGGCGTGTTCAATGCCGGCAACGGCGAATCCGCGGGCTTCGGCCCGATCGGGCGCTACGGCGTCAATCCGGCCGCCGAAAACTGGCAATATCTGCGCAACCCCCGCCTGCATGACGACCCGTTCGACGCGTTGAAATTCATTCCCCTCAACCGCTCGGGCACCATCTGGCTCACCTTCTCGGGCGAAACCCGGGTGCGCAACTGGTTCGAACAGCGCCCGAATCTCGGCACCCGCAGCCCCAATGATTCCGGCCGGATGTCCATCCGCAACCTCTATGGCGCCGATCTGCATCTCGGCGCGCATGTGCGGCTGTTCACGCAGTTGATCAACGCCGATTCCGCCGGCTGGTCCGCCTATGGCTACAATACGACCTATCGCAAGCGCCTGGACGTGCAGCAGGCATTCCTGGAACTGACGGGGCGCGTCGCCGGGGCGCATGCCGGGTTCATCTTCGGGCGCCAGCAATTCCTCGATGCGCCATCCTATATCCTTTATGCGCGCGAGACGCCTTCGGTGCCCCTCTCATGGAACGGGTTCCGGACCTACGCCCTCTGGCCGCGCATCCGCATCGACGCCTATGATTTCGTGCAGACGAACGATTCCTACACGTCCATGTTCCGCGATACCGAAAATTACCAGAACCGGCTTTACGGTTTCAACACGACCTGGGCGCCGGGCCCGATCGCCGTCGGCCACGAACGGATGCAGAGCTTCCTGGACCTGTTCTATATCGGCTACAAGCTGGCCGGCAGCGCCGCCGCGATCCCGACGGCGACCAAATCCGCATCCGGTTCCACCACGCGCAATAATTTCGGCTTCCGCTGGCACGGCTCGGCGCCCTCCTTCGAATTCTCGGTCGGCGGCGTGTGGCAGGGGGGCACGTTCAACTACGCCACCACCAACCGCGCCCGCGACGTCAGCGCGTTCGCGGTGAATTCCATCGTTGGCTATCGCCACACGCCGTCGCCGCTGCATCCGTTCATCGGCGTGCAGGCCGACATCTATTCAGGCGGCGACGCCGCCCCGACCAGGGGCACGGTCGGGACCTACATCGCCCCCTACAGCCCGCAGACCAACTATCTGGACACCACGACCTATATCGCGCCCTCCAACCTGGTCAGCCTCTCGCCGGTGCTGCGGATCACGCCGCGCGATTATGTCAGCTTCCAGCTCAAGGCCCCCTTCATGTGGCGCGAGGACACCAACGCGCCGATCTTCACCTCGTCGGCGCGCTATACTTTCCCCCGGCCCTATAATGGCGGTTTCATCGGGGTGGTGCCGCAGGCGGCGCTCTCGCTGCAGTTGAACCGCCATCTGAACTGGACGCAATATGTCGCTCGCTTCGTCACGTCGAACGGGCTGGAGGCGGCCGGCGCGTCCGACGGAACCTATTACCAGTCCAATTTCGTGTTCCGGTTCTGAAACGCGGCCTTCCGCGCCGCCCTCCTACTCGCTTGGGGGCGACCGGGGGCGGAATTTGACGCCCGCCCGCCATCCTGCCTAAAGCATGGTCCGAATCCTGCGCGCGGGGGGCGACATGCTGGGGGCGAAACCGACCGCACGGACCGAACGGATCGCCGTTTCCCTTCGTCATCGCCTGCTGCAACGGGCACGGCATCTGGCGGAAAGAATACCGGCGTCACTGCCGGCTCCCGGGCGCGCCCTGGCGCGGCACGGCCTGCGTCTCGCCTATTGGATCGCGACACCCCGGCTGACCGGGGCCCGTCTCGCGGCCATGCGCC
>NZ_JABXXP010000288.1 GCF_013376155.1 Nguyenibacter vanlangensis | reverse complement strand
ACCCGCCGCATCCTGCCCGCCGTCCGCCCGCAGGATCAGCACCGCCATGCCGTCCGTCGGCGCGAAAGTGAACCGCCCCGGCGACGCCAGGTCCTCGACATCGTCCAGCCCGCGCGCCTGCTCCGCGCGATAGAGGAAATTCCGGTACCACACCGGCTCCGGCTGATACGCGCCGTTGCCCGTCGCGACGATCGCCGGCAGCGCGGCATAAGGCCGCCAGACGACACACCCCTCCCGCACCGCGCTGCCCAGCGCGCAGACCGGGTTCTCCCGGTGCAGCGCGTGATAATCGCGGCCCGAGAGCAGCGGCCGCACATGCAGCCGCCACGGGCCCACCCGCTCCTTGCCCCCTTCTGCCTTGTCCAACCCCGCCGTGCCCGTCCACGCCGCGCAGGTCCAGCGCAGCACGGTCTCCGCCGTGTCACGCGCCACGAACAGCTCCTGGCCGATCGCGGTGCCGTCCGGCAGCACGAAATCCCAGCGCGGCCACGGCACGCGCGCAAAGCCGGCCAGATGCGCCGCGCCGTCGGGAAACACCACATCCGGCAGATAAAGCTGGGTGCTCAGCGGATAGGTGCCGGACGGCGTCTCCATCCAGACATCCAGCCCGTTCACCAGCACGACACGCCCGCCCGGCGGCCGGGTCGCGGCCAGCAGCAGCGCGTGATAGCGGCGCGTGCGCGCCCCGCCCACCGTCCCCGACGCGAAACCGCCCCGGCCGTCCGCCTCCAGCCACTCTGCGTCGCGCTCCATGATCGTCCGCACTCCCGCATGGGACATGCAGGACATCCCCGGCATCGAAACCAGGCAAGCCCCTCCCGGCCGAAATCACGATCTATTGCTCCTGGCGCCCCACATTGACCGCGCGGGCGAAATACGCTGAATTCCCCGGCGCATCGCCGGTCGAGGACCCATGGCCCAACCCAATTCCGCCGCCCCGTCCGCCCCCCTGGCCGCCCCCCAGCCTGCCATCGCGGTGCGGAACGTGACCAAGACCTACGCGTCCGGCTTCCAGGCCCTGTCCGACGTCACCCTGGACATCCACCCCGGCGAGATCTTCGCCCTGCTCGGCCCCAACGGCGCGGGCAAGACGACGCTGATCAGCATCATCTGCGGCATCGTCACGGCCACCGGGGGCACTATCCGGGCCAACGGCCACGACATCGTCCGCGACTACCGCGCGGCACGGCGCCAGATCGGCCTGGTGCCGCAGGAACTCAGCACCGACGCGTTCGAAACCGTGCTCGCCACCGTCCGCTTCAGCCGCGGCCTGTTCGGCCGGCCCGCCGATCCCGCCTATATCGAGAAGATCCTGCGCGACCTGTCGCTGTGGGACAAGCGCGACAGCAAGATCGTGACCCTGTCGGGCGGCATGAAACGCCGGGTGATGATCGCCAAGGCCCTGTCGCACGAACCGCGCATCCTGTTCCTCGACGAACCCACGGCCGGCGTCGACGTCGAACTGCGCCGCGACATGTGGCAGATGGTGCGCGCCCTGCGCGACACCGGCGTCACCATCATCCTGACCACCCATTATATCGAGGAAGCCGAGGAAATGGCCGACCGGATCGGGGTGATCAACAAGGGACGGATCATCCTGGTCGAGGAAAAATCCCGCCTGATGCACAAGCTGGGCAAGACCCAGCTCGTGCTCCGGATGCAGGCCCCGCTGGCCGAATGTCCCGCCGCCCTTGATGCGTGGCAACTGGAATGCACGGCCGGCGGCACCGAACTGGTCTACACCTACGACGCGCAGGCCGCCGATACCGGCGTGGCCGCCCTGATGCGGCAGATCGACGCGCTGGGACTCGAAATCCGCAACCTGCAGACCCGGCAAAGCTCGCTGGAAGACATCTTCGTCAGCCTGGTGCGGAGCGAATCATGAATCTTCATGCCATCGGCGCCATCTACCGGTTCGAGATGAGCCGTACCGGGCGCACCCTGCTGCAGAGCATCGTCTCGCCCGTCCTCTCCACGACCCTCTATTTCGTGGTCTTCGGCGCGGCGATGGGGGCCCATATGCGCATGATCGACGGCGTCGCCTACGGGGCCTTCATCGTGCCGGGCCTCGTCATGCTCTCGCTGCTGACGCAAAGCATCATGAACGCCTCCTTCGGCATCTATTTCCCGAAATTCCTCGGCACGATCTACGAGGTCCTGTCCGCCCCGGTCTCGCCCCTGGAAATCGTGATCGGCTATGTCGGGGCGGCCGCCAGCAAATCGCTGATGCTGGGCCTCATCATCCTGGCGACCGCCCGGCTGTTCGTGCCGTTCGGCATCGCCCACCCGCTGCCGATGGCGGCCTTCCTGGTCCTGACCGCCGTGACCTTCAGCCTGTTCGGCTTCATCATCGGCATCTGGGCCGATAATTTCGAGAAGCTGAACCTGGTCCCCATGCTGATCGTCACCCCCCTGACCTTCCTGGGCGGCAGCTTCTATTCGATCGGCATGCTCCCACCCGCCTGGCGGACCGTGACCCTGTTCAACCCCGTCGTCTATCTCATCAGCGGCTTCCGCTGGAGCTTCTACGGCATATCCGAAATCGCGGTGGGGATCAGCCTGGGCATGACGCTCCTCTTCATGGCGCTCTGCCTGGCCACGATCTGGTGGATCTTCAAGACGGGCTACCGCCTGAAACGCTGAACGCTGAACGCTGAACGCTGAACGCTGAACGCTGGACGCCGGGGGGCCGGGCAGGGCAGGGGGCTACCCCTACCGCCCCGGCCCCGGATCGCCCCGCACATTGACATGCAGCGCGTACAGCGAATGCGTCGCCGCCATGAACAGCCGATTGCCCCGCACGCCGCCGAAGCACAGATTGGCGCACCGCTCCGGCAGCGGAATATGGCCCAGCCGCACGCCCGCCGGCGTAAAGACCGTCACGCCGTCCCGCCCCGCTCCGCCGCCCCAGCCGCACCACAGACGCCCCTCCGCGTCACAGCGCAGCCCATCGGCCAGTTCTCCGTCCCCGGCCGTGACCAGCACCGATTTGCGGACGATGGCGCAACGCCCGTCATCCAGCATGCAGGCCCAGATCCGGTTGGGCACCGCCCCGGTCTCGATGACGTACAGGATCGTCTCGTCCGGCGAGAAGCACAGCCCGTTGGGATTGGCGAAATCCGTGCAGGCCAGATGAATCCCGCCCGCCGGATCGATGCGGTACAGGTTGGTCGTCGCCTCGGCCGCCGCCCCGCAGCCGCCTTCATACACGCTGCGCAACCCGTAATCCGGATCGGTGAACCAGACCGATCCGTCCGACGCGCACACCACGTCGTTGGGCGAATTCAGCCGCCCGCCCCCGACCCCGGCACGCGCGGCCAGCACGGTGATCGTCCCGTCATGCTCGGTGCGCGTCACCCGCCGCGTCTCATGCTCGCACGTCACCAGCCGCCCCCGCCGGTCGCGGCTATGGCCGTTGGCGAAATGCGACGGCGCGCGAAAGACCGATACCGCCCCGTTCTCCGCGCACCAGCGCATGACCCGGTTGTTCGGGATGTCGCTCCACAGCAGGAACCGCCCGTCGCCGAACCACACCGGTCCCTCCGCCCAGGCCATCCCGCCGGCCAGCCGCACGACCGGGCTGTCGGGCGGC
>NZ_JABXXP010000287.1 GCF_013376155.1 Nguyenibacter vanlangensis | reverse complement strand
GCCGCTATCGACCTGCAACGCGGCCGCGAGCCCCCGCCCGTGGCGGCCGGCGGCCTGCCGCCATGAGGCCAGTTGTTCCATGCTGTTCAGGACCGGACGCAGAACGTGCCGGACGCAATCACCCACCGCACCCGGGCGCGGGCCGTGCAGGATGGTGATCCGCACATCCGGCGAGACATACCGGCGCAGGGCGATGCCTTCATCGACATGGGCGACGAAGAAATCCCGCGCGCCGGCCGCCTCCAGCACCGGCGCCACCCGGGCGGCCCCCAGCCCATAGGCATCGGCCTTGACCACCGGGGCGCACACCGCCCCCGCCGCCCGTTCGCCGAGCAGCCGATAATTGGCGGCGATCGCCGCCAGGTCGATCGTCAACGTGGCCCCGGCCCGATCGGCCGGCCAGGCACCTGGAGCAAGGGACATCGTCATGAGGCAGGAGCTTATACCGGATCGTAATGAAATATCCTGCCGATTGTTGGCATTATTCGTCGAAATATGGCACATTAACGCATTATTCTACGAAATTTGGCGGAAAATTTCATCATGATCGTCGATCGCGTCACCGAAGCCATCCTGCGCCTGCTGCAGCATGACGGGCGAATCAGCAACGCCGACCTCGCCCAGCGGGTCGGGCTGTCGCCCTCGGCATGCCTGCGGCGGGTCAGGATGCTGGAGGAACAGGGGGTCATTCGCGGCTATCGCGCGATCATCGACGAGCGGTCGGCCCACAGCATGACCACCGTGATCGTGCAGATCACGCTGGAACGGCTGACCGACGAGGCGCTGCGCCGGTTCGAGGCCCGGGTGCGGGATTGCGCGGATGTGCGCGAATGCTACCTGATGACCGGGGACGCGGATTACCTGGTGCGGGTCGAGGCCCGCGACCTGGCCGATTATGAGCGGATCCACAAGGAAGAACTGTCGCGCCTGCCGGGAGTCGTGCGGATCCAGAGCAATTTCGCCATCCGGCCGGTGGTGCAACGTTAATGCACTACCGTTCTATCCGTAGCCTCCCTCCGCCATACGAGATGCCGTCATTGCCCTGTGCCCTTCAAAAGAGTAAGGAGAGGGCAGATCGTCTGTTTGTGATTAACAAATATGTCAGGCCGTCATGCCCTTCGGAAATAAAAATCATATAATTGTATATAATACGGAATTACAAAAGAGATGATATCAGTATCTAGTCGTTTATATAAAATATTCCCAGAATGGATAGGATTGGGAAGCTTTCGATTTTTCTTATGCAGCTTGGTTCTGTTCTCCCATGCTTGGCACGATATGATTCAGGGCGGTGCGGCCTATGCAGTTTGGGGATTCTATGTTCTAAGCGGCTTCCTCATGACGCTAGTAATTAAAGACAAATACGGATTCACCGTCGAGGGGATACTGAAATACATCTCAAATAGAATAATAAGAATATTTCCTCTATATTACATTTGTCTTCTCGCCGGCATAGCAACCATAGTGTTCTTACGGCACCACAAGATTGACCCCACGCAGTTCAATGGGCAATTTTACATGCCAAGCCGAGGAACCTGGCTTGCTCCACTCACCCTGCTGACTGTTTTTCCGACGACCGGTCTACCGGTTGCGACGTCCGGAGCCTTAGCAACGGAATTCACCGCCTATGCCATGATGCCCTTGATGGCGTTTTCGCCTTTGTTCTCGCTCCTGTTTTTCTTCATCTCCCTGGTCGTGAATATTTCGTACGGGTTTGGACTCGAGAGCTTCGCCGCGCGCTATACCTTTTTCTCTACGTGCCTAATCGCGTTCTCCTTCGGTTCTCTCCTATGCCACTTCAAGCCCTGGTTATCCCTCATCAGGAACCGCCCGCTAAGCCTTGGCGCGTGGCTCCTTTTGTCCGTATCCTGGCTCCGATACCCCTATTTTCCGTGGGAACACGGCCTGTATGTCTCTCTTCCTGTGTCGGGATGGGTGGTTCTGTCATTCATTGACGTAAGAAAGAACAAACTGGATGGTTTATTGGGCGACCTATCCTATCCGGTATACTTGGCGCATACGCTTGTTTTGGCTTGGTACTTCGTCGTGTTCCACAAGGCGTTCGATCTTCGCTGCGCCGTGGAAGTCTATGTGTTTTCTGTGATTTTATCGTATATCCTGATCGTGGTCGTCGATCGGCCTCTATCGCGCCTAAAGGTACGCGGACGGACCACAGCACCGGACAATCAAAATTACGACCTGACCCTACGAGCGCGCTCAAGGCCAAAAATAAGCCTAATCTAAAGCATGTCTACTGAACACCGATTCGGTGGACACTCTAACAATCGTCGGGGCCGCGCAGCACCCAGGCGCCACGCCGGCGCAGCACCAGCCGGTAATAGAGCGCCGAGGCCACGCAGATCGCGCCGGTGGCGGCCAGGCTGGGCCGGCCGATCACCGGGTCGAGCCAGTTGGTATAGACGATGGACAGCATGGCCAGCAGCGCGACGGCCGGCAGGAGGGGAAAGAGCGGCATCCGGTAATGGCCGTGGTCCGTGGTGCCGTTATGGCGGCCCATGATGACCGCGACGCAGAGCAGCCCGGCGATCAGGACGAGGGTGGAACTGGTGATGACCAGCAGCGCGGTCTCGGGCACCAGGCAGGCCAGGCCCGCGATGACCCCGCAGACCAGGGTCGCCACCCAGGGCGAATGGAACCTGCGGTGGGTGCGCGTCAGCGCGCCGGACAGGCCGGCGGGCCAGATGCGGTCGCGCCCTGTGCTGTAGGCGATGCGTGCCGCCAGCAGCATCATCGCGATCAGCGCGTTGAAGATGGCCAGCGCGATGCCCAGGCTGACCATCGTGGCCAGAATCGGCCCGCCGCGCGCCGCGATGAAATCGCCCAGCATGTTGCGCGCGCCCAGCAGCGCCCGCAGGTCTGGCGCCCCCATCAGGATGGCGATCACCGGAACCAGTTCCGACGCGATGGCGATGGCGAAGGCCCACATCACGGCCCGGGCGATATGGCGCCCGGCATCGTGGGTTTCCTCGCCGAAATATACGGCCGCGCCATAGCCGTTATAGGCGAAGAGAGCGACCGAGGTCGCCATGCCGATCATGGCGGCCGAGGCCGGTACCAGGCCGGTGCCGCCCGGCATCGCCGGGTGCAGCAGCAGGCCGGTGAGCGGCCGGGCGACATGCAGGAAACCCAGCGCGACCAGGACCAGCAGGGCAAGGATTTCAACGACCAGGAACAGGCCGGTGAGCACCGCGTTGGTCCGGATATTGAGGATACCGACCAGGGTGACGATTACGATGGTGACCAGGGCGGTGGGCACCGGCGGCAGGCCGGGCAGCAGCACGCCCAGATACGTGGACAGGCCCAGCGCCATCACCGCCGGGATCAGGCAATTGCCGATCAGGCTGGCCCCCATGACCAGGAAACCCCAGAACGGCCCGACGACCCGGCCGACGATGGCGTATTCCCCGCCGCTGAGCGGATAGGCGGAGGCCAGTTCGGCGAAGACGAAAGCCAGGCACCAGGCGATGGCCGCCCCCGCCGCCATGCTGAGCAGCGCCCCCGACCCGGCCGTGGCCAGGACGCCCGGCACGATGATGAATACCGACGAGGCCGGCGAGATCGCGGACAGGGCGATCAGCAGCG
>NZ_JABXXP010000286.1 GCF_013376155.1 Nguyenibacter vanlangensis | reverse complement strand
AGCTGGTCTTTCCCGCGGCCGCGCCGGGCGGGCATCTGGGGGCGTGGACCTTGCTGGCACCGGACCGGATGCTGCTGTCGGCGCGCAAATCCTCGCCCTTCGTGAACGGGGCGGCGCAGTTCGTCGAGGACCGGGAGGGGCCACCCTCGCGCGCCTATCTGAAATTATGGGAGGCCTGTGCCCGGCTGGGGCGCTGGCCGGTGCCGGGCGAACGCTGCGTCGATCTGGGCGCGGCGCCGGGGGGATGGACCTGGGTGGTGGCACGATGCGGTGCCGAGATCGTCGCGGTGGACCGCGCCGAACTGGCCCCGGAGGTGGCTGCGATGCCGGGGGTACGGTCCCTGCGGGGCAGCGCGTTCGGGATCGCGCCCGAGGAACTGGGGCCGGTGGATTGGCTGTTTTCGGATATCATCGCCTATCCGCCGCGTCTGCTGGCGCTGGCACGGCGATGGATCGCGGCGGGGATGGCGCGGCGGATCGTGCTGACCATCAAGTTCCAGGGCGAGACCGATCATGAGACCGCCGAGGCCTTTGCCGCGATCCCGGGCGGATCGGTGCGGCATCTGTGGCACAACAAGCACGAGCTGACATTTTTTTGGGACCGGGACGCGGCGGGGGATGCAGGGGCGGGTTCGGCCGCGGGCGGCGCGTCGCCGGGATCAGGTCCCGGTCCGTAATCCCGCGCGGCGGGCGCGGAGCCGGTCCACCGCCCATTCGCCGGCCTGGACGAGGGGGAGGGCCACCAGGAAGCAGGCGACGGTGACGCCCATCAGGATCAGCCGCTCGCGCTGCAGGGCGTCGGATGCGCCGGCCAGGCTGTACAGGGCGCTCCACAGGCGGGTGCCGGCAATGTGATCGACCCAGTGCGCGACCGTGGCGCTGTAGCGCAGGCTGGCCATCAGGCCGGCCGTCAGCGCGACCAGGGCGGCGGTCTTGGCCAAGGTGCGGGTGATGCTGGGCGGGGACTCTGTCATCCGGGGGCGGTTCCTTCTGTCCTGATGTCCTGTCGGCGGAGTTGTATGGCGGATGACGCCTGTGGTCCATCTTGACGGGATATTATCGCTCGTTCATTCCCGCCGTTATCATGCTCTATTTGCATTTTCTGCCCTTTCTGATCGATGGACCCGGAACATCATGAAACTGCGCCGTCTGCTTTCCGCCGCAATCCTGCCCGCCATGCTGCTGGGCGTGCTGTCCACGCCCGCTCTGGCGGAACTGCCGCCGACGCCGAAGGTGGGGCACGCGGTGCCGCACCCCGTCGCCGCACCCTATGGCCCGCCGGAGGGCGCCCAGGCGCAGGTCGATGAGGCGTTCGCCAGGGCGCGGGCGTCGGGCAGGAACGTGCTGATCGATTTCGGCGGGAACTGGTGCCCCGATTGCCGCATGCTGGCGGGTGTTCTGGCGCTGCCGACCGTGGCCCCCTGGGTGGCCGCGAGCTTCGAGCGGGTGAACGTCAATGTCGGGCATATCGACACCAATCTGGACATCGCGCAGAAATATGGCGTGACGATCAAGGCGGTGCCGACCGTACTGATCGTTACCCCCAAGGGGCAGGTGCTGAATCCGGACGGGGCGCTGGCGCTGGGCGATGCGCGGCGCATGTCGGCCCAGGCGGTGGTCGACCTGCTGGCCGGTTGGGACACGCGGGGGCACTGAAGCCCCCGCCATTCATTTCCGCGTCGTCACGCCGCGTCATCCGGCCCGCCGGTCGCCTCAGCGCATCTGCAGGTAATTTTCCGCCTCGGCCACGATATCGGTCAGGGTGCCCGGGGCGAACGGGCTTTCGAGCCCGGCGGCGGCCAGCAATCCGGTAAAGGGCTGGGCGCCCCCCAGCGCGCAGAGGTCGGTGTAGGTCGCCATCGTGCCGTGCCGGTCCTTGCGGGCGCGCAGCCAGAACTGCATCGCGCAGCACAGGGCCAGCGCATAGTCGATGTAATAGAAGGGCGAGCGGTAGATATGGCCCTGGGCCTGCCACCGGCCGCCCTTGGCCGGCCATGCCAGGTCGCCCCAATCGCGCCAGGGCATGTAGAGCCGTTCGAGCTGCAGCCAGGTCGCGTGCCGATCCTGGGGCGACATGTCCGGGCGGGCATAGACCTCATGCTGGAAATGATCGACGCAGGCCCCGTAGGGCAGGAAGGCCAGGGCGCCGATCAGGTGGGCGCGGCGGAACCGTTCGGCCGCGCCGTCCTCGACCATCAGGTCGATATGGGGCCAGGTGAGGAATTCCAGCGCCATGGAATTGATCTCGGCGGCATCCATGGTCGGCCAGAGCAGGTCGATCCCGGGCAGGTCGCGGCTTTTCCAGTTCTGGTAGGCGTGGCCCATTTCGTGCGTGAAGACGGCGATGTCGTGCGGCGTGCCGTTGAAATTGGCGAAGATGAACGGCATGCCGATGCTGGGGAAGGCGGTGCAGAACCCGCCCCCGGCCTTGCCCGGGCGGTTCTGCAGGTCGAGATAGCCGCCCTGGACCATCCCGGCATAGAACGGACCCAGATCGCCGCCCATGCGGTCGAACATGGTCCGGGCGCGTTCGAGCAGCAGGTCGTGGCCGCCGGCCGGACGGGGGTTGCCCAGCGGGTCGATCAGCGGCTCGTCCCATGCGCGAAGCCGGTCCCAGTTCATGGTCAGGCGGCGATTTTCCATGATGGCCGCGACCAGGGGGACCACATGGGCGCGGATTTCGTCGCGGAAGCGCGCGACGTCCTGGGGGCCGTAATCGACCCGGCGCATCCGGCGATAGCCCAGCGCCACGTAATTGTCATAGCCGAGTGTCCTGGCCATGCCGTCGCGGACGTGGACCAGGCGGTCATAGAGCGTGTCCAACTGCGCGCCATGGCCGGCGAAGACGTCCCAGCGCGCGCGTTCCGCCTGGTGGCGGACGGTGCGGTCGAGATCCTCGGCGAACGGGGCGAGGCCGGAGAGATTGACCGTGCGGTCGCCGATCGTCACCCGGGCGGCGGCCAGCAGGGCGGTATAGTCGGCGGCCAGGCGGGATTCTTCCTCGAGCGCCGGGCGCAGGCGCGTATCGAAGGTGGTGATGTCGGTTTCCCACAGCCGGACGGTATGGGTGCCCACGGCATGCAGCAGCCCGGCGCGGTTGGGATCGTCCAGCAGGCGGCGCTTGATGCCGACCTCGTGCTCGGTTACCAGGGGGGTCAGGCCGTCGGCCAGTTCGCGGTCGGCGCGGGCCTGGGTCGAGCCGGTGTCCTGCGCGAAGCGGAGCGCCACCATGGACGCCCAGCTTTCGTAGGCGCGGCGTTCGGTATCGAACAGCGCCAGCGCGCCGTCGCGCTGACCGGCATCGAGCAGGGCGTTCACCGCGCCGAAGGCCCGGGCCAGGCTTTCGGCGGTGGGGGCAGGGAAAGCGAGATCTTTGAACGGGATGCAGAATGGGATAGGCATGGGCGGATCATCGCACCGGCGATGCGGGCCGTCCATCGTTCCGTGTCAGCCCGGGTCAGCCCGCGCCGGCCAATTGCCGGTGGGCGGCGGCGGCGAGGGAGAAGGAATGCAGCCGGGCCGCGTGGTCGTGGATGGCGCCGACCAGCATCAGCTCATCGGGGCGGTGGCGGGCGATGAAGCGCGCGAGGCCCGCACGCAGCGTC
>NZ_JABXXP010000285.1 GCF_013376155.1 Nguyenibacter vanlangensis | reverse complement strand
CTCCGGCGACCCCGCCGGTCGAAGCCGCCGCCCCCAAGCCGGCCGGCAACCCCTACGGCCTGGATGCGCTGTGGCGCAACGGCGACATCATCGCGCGCGGCGTCCTGCTGATCATGGTCGGCATGTCGCTGGGCACGTGGTACATCATGGTCACGAAGTTCTTCGAGCAGGCGCGCATGTTCTCGGCCGCCAAGGAAGCGGCGAAGACCTTCTGGACCAAGTCCTCGATCCAGGAAGGCGCCGCGGCGCTGAAGCCCTCCTCGCCGTTCCGCTACATCGCCGACACCGGCATCGTCGCCGCCGAGCACCACGAAGGCACGATGCAGGAATCGATCGACCTGCATAGCTGGACCTCGATGTCGATCCAGCGCGCGGTCGACACCATCCAGTCCCGCCTGCAGGGCGGCCTGGCGTTCCTCGGCACCGTCGGCTCGACCTCGCCGTTCGTCGGCCTGTTCGGCACCGTGTGGGGTATCTATCACGCCCTGACCGCCATCGGCATCGCCGGCCAGGCGTCGATCGACAAGGTCGCCGGCCCGGTCGGTGAATCGCTGATCATGACCGCGATCGGTCTGGGCACCGCCGTTCCGGCCGTGCTGGGCTACAACCTGCTGGTCCGCCGCAACAAGGGCGCGATGGACAAGGTCCGCAATTTCGCGGCCGACCTGCAGTCCATCCTGCTCGGCGGCTTCCGCCACGGCGTCTCCCCGGACATCACGGTCCGTCCCGACAGCTCGCCGACCACCACCACCACCTCCAACCGGGTTGCCTGAACATGGCGATGCAAGTCGGAGGCGGCGGCGATGAAGACGAGGTGGTGTCCGCCATCAACACCACTCCGCTTGTCGACGTCATGCTGGTGCTGCTGATCATCTTCCTGATCACCATCCCAGTCGCAACACATACGATCAAGGTCACCCTGCCGCGGGACGCCAACCAGCCCACGCAGACCAAGCCCGGAAACGTGGTGCTGGCCGTGACCGAGAACGGACAGGTCTACTGGAACGAGGTCGCGATCAAAAGTCGCGCCGACCTTCTGGACCGGCTGGAGAAGATTGCGGTGCTGAAGCCGCAGCCTCAGATCCAGATCCGCGGCGATGCCAAGTCCCGGTACGAAGCCGTCGGGCGGGTGATCGCGACCTGTCAGGAGGCCGGGATCTATCACGTGGACTTCATTACCGAGCAACCGCACTCGGATTGAGGCAACAGGACACCCGGCGCCGTCCAGGCGGCGCCGGGCCCTCCGGGAGATCCCACATCAGGGCCTCGGTGCCGCCATCCCGCCGCCGATCCGCGATCGGTCCGGACGGCAGGTTCGTTGACCCGCGCTTTTTAGAGAGTACATCGCCATGGCCATGAGTGTCGGCACCGAAGGCACTACCGAAGACGAAGGCATTGTCGATATCAACACGACGCCGCTGATCGACGTCATGTTGGTGCTGCTGATCATGCTGATCATCACCATTCCGCTGCAGACGCATTCGGTCGCGCTGGACCTGCCGCAGGGCAATCCGCCGCCTTCGACCGAAGTGCCGAAGGTCGTGACGCTGGCGATCGATTTCGACAACAGCATCAGCTGGAACGGCGAGCCGATCACGGACGAAGCGTCGCTGCAGGCCCACATCACGTCCGCCGCCGCCATGCCCGACCAGCCCGAGATGCACATCCATCCGAACCGTCTGGCCGACTACAAGACCGTGGCGCACGTCCTTGCGGATTGCCAGAGGCTTGGCATCACCAAGCTGGGTATCGTAGGTCAGGATCAGTTCATGGAAGGACAATGAGCTGATGTCGTCATGTCTGTTCCGCGCCGGCCGTCTCGCCGGCGCGATCGTTGCATTTTCCGCTTCGGCAGCCCTTGTCCAGCCCGCCTCGGCGGCAGATACGCTGAGCATGAAGGTCGGCAAGCCGTTGCAGCAGGCGCAGGCCGCGCTGGCCGCGCATAATTATGCCAAGGCCATGAGCGCGGTCGACGCCGCGGCGGCGGTGCCGGGCAAGAGCGAGTATGAAGACTATACCATCACCCAGATGCGTGCCGCCGTCGCGGCGCAGTCGGGCAACGTGGCCGCGGCGACCGCCGCCTATGACAAGCTGATCGCGTCCGGCCGCACGCCCAAGGACGCCAAGCTGCAGATGATGATGGCCGAGGCCACCATGGCCTATACCGCGAAGGACTACCCCCGCGCGGTCGCCAGCATCGAGCGCTACCTGAAGGCGGCTGGCAGCAATCCGGCGATGGAAACGCTGCTGATCCAGTCCTATTACCTGCAGCGCGACTATGCCAACGCGGCGCGCGTGCAGCAGGCGCAGATCGCCGAGGAGATCAAGGCCGGCAAGGCCCCCGCCGAATCCCAGTTGCAGTTGCTGGCCGCGTGCCAGACACAGCAGAAGGACCTGACCGGCCTGAACGACACCTATGTCCAGCTGGTGTCCTATTATCCCAAGCCCGAATATTGGGCGCTGATCCTGCATGGCCTGATGGTCGACCCGAAAGTGTCGCCCGCGCTGCAGCTCGATGTCTATCGCATCCGCCAGGCGGCGGGCGTGCTGACGGCCCCGGCCGACTACATGGACATGACCGAGCTGGCGATGCAGGCCGGCCTGCCGCAGCTTGCGCTGGACCTGATGAATGCCGGCTATGCCGGCGGCGTGCTGGGCAAGGATGCCGGCGCGGCGCGCGAGGCCAGGCTGAAGGCCATGGTCGTAAAGGCCGTGTCCGACCGCAAGGCGGCGATCGCGGCGGACGAAGCCGCCGCGCAGCAGGCGCCGACCGGCAATTCCCTGCTGACCGTCGGGTATAATTACGTGACGTTCGGCCAGGCCGACAAGGGACTGGCCGTCATGCGGCAGGGTCTGGCGAAGGGGCCGCTGGACCCGAACATCGCCAGGCTGCATTACGGCCTGGCCCAGATGGCGGCCGGTCGCGACGCGGACGCCGTCGCCACGCTCAAGACGGTGGGCGGCGACAACGGCGCGCGCGCCATCGCGCAATTGTGGGTCCTGAAACTGTCGGCGCATCACTGACCGCTTTCACGCCGATCCTCATGCATGGATCCGCATGCGCTGATCTGTTGCCGGCACAGCCGGGCGGTGTCCTCCGCCCGGCTTTGTCTTTGGAGGATGGTTTTCGTCGCATCGGCTTGTACGGTATCCTGTGGGCCGCATAATCAAGCGGCCCAGTCCGCGTTCCAAAGGCCCGATCTCTCCCGTGACGATGCCCCAGACCTATTCCGACGCCGATCTGCCCGCCCGTATCCTGGTCGTCGAGGACGATCCAGGCATGCGTACCCTGCTCGTGCGCGTGCTGCAGGGGGACGGCTACCGGGTGCGGGGCGTACAGGACGGGCGCGAGATGTGGGCCGCCCTGGCCGCGTCGCCGGCCGACCTGATCGTGCTGGACGTCATGCTGCCGGGCAGCAACGGGCTCGATTTGTGCCGGTCGCTGCGCAGCGGCGGCATGGGCATGGGCAGCGCGGGCGCCGAAGCGGCCGGACAGGTGGACCGGCAGACGCCCATCATCATGGTCTCGGCGCGGGGCGAGGAACTGGATCGCGTGCTGGGGCTGGAACTCGGGGCCGACGATTATGTGGCCAAGCCCTTCGGCCAGAAGGAATTGCTGGCGCGCGTG
>NZ_JABXXP010000284.1 GCF_013376155.1 Nguyenibacter vanlangensis | reverse complement strand
CCAGCCCCCAATGGACCGCGCCGCCGAATGCGAGAAGCAGGCCGCAATAGGCGGCGAGCGCCATCATCGGCCCCGATACGGCCCCCGTTCCGGCGCCCGGTGCGGGCTGGCCGGCGGGGAAAAAAACGACCCCGGCGCCGAAGAGCAGGGCGGGCGCGGGGCTGGCGATCGCCAGAATGATGGCCAGGAGCGGCAGGCGCTTCATGTTCTTCTCCGTTTCGTGCTGCTATGATCCTGCCCGTGACCGGAAACGACCCCACCATAGCGGCTTCGGCCGGCCGAGCGACGCGTCCTGTCCCTGTCCGTGCGCGGGAGGGAGGGTGCCGGTCGCCGTTGCGCATCCTGACAGACGCCGCGACGGCCCAATATCCACATAATGAGGAAGCAGACCCATGAGTGCTATCGTCGATATCATTGCGCGTGAGATCCTGGACAGCCGCGGCAATCCCACCGTCGAGGTCGATGTCGAGCTGGCGTCCGGCGCGCAGGGACGGGCCGCGGTGCCGTCGGGCGCCTCGACCGGCGCGCATGAGGCGGTCGAGCTGCGCGACGGCGACAAGTCGCGCTTCGGCGGCAAGGGCGTGCTGAAGGCCGCCGAGAATGTCGAGAAGGAGATCCTGGAGGCGCTGCAGGGCGTCGAATCCATGGACCAGGTCGCGATCGACGAGGCGATGATCGACCTGGACGGCACGCCGAACAAGGGGCGCCTGGGTGCCAACGCCATCCTGGCCGTGTCGCTGGCGGTGGCCAAGGCGTCGGCCGAGGAATTGCAGATCCCGCTCTATCGCTATGTCGGCGGGGTCTATGCCCGCACGCTGCCGGTGCCGATGATGAACATCGTCAATGGCGGCCAGCATGCCGACAACCCGATCGACATCCAGGAATTCATGATCCAGCCGGTGGGCGCGCCGACCTTCGCCGATGCGGTGCGCGTGGGCTCGGAGATCTTCGCCCAGTTGAAGAAGAGCCTGTCGGCGGCCGGGCACAACACCAATGTCGGCGACGAGGGCGGCTTTGCCCCCGGTCTGAAATCGGCCGACGAGGCGCTGGGCTTCATCACCAAGGCGGTCGAGGCGGCGGGCTATCGCCCCGGCGACGATGTGACGTTCGCCCTGGATTGCGCGTCGACCGAGTTCTATCGCGACGGCCGCTATGTGATGGAAGGCGAAGGCAAGACCCTGGATTCGGCCGGCATGGTGGCCTATCTGGCCGACCTGGCCGCGCGCTATCCGATCGTGTCGATCGAGGACGGGCTGGCCGAGGACGATTGGGAAGGCTGGGCCGCGCTGACCGCCGCGCTGGGCAAGACGGTGCAACTGGTGGGTGACGATCTGTTCGTGACCAATCCGGAGCGGCTGCGCCGCGGCATCAAGGCCGGCATCGCCAATTCGCTGCTGGTGAAGGTGAACCAGATCGGCACGCTGAGCGAGACGCTGGAAGCCGTCGAGATGGCGCAGCGCGCGGGCTATACCGCCGTGATGAGCCATCGTTCGGGCGAGACCGAGGATTCGACGATCGCCGACCTGGCGGTGGCGACCAATTGCGGGCAGATCAAGACCGGGTCGCTGTCGCGTTCGGACCGCACGGCGAAATACAACCAACTGATCCGCATCGAGAACGAGCTGGCCACGGCGGCCCGTTATGCGGGCCGGACGATCCTGAAGACGGCCTGAACGGCCCGAAGGGCAAAAAATACCGCGATCCGGCGCGTCCGGCGGGAAATTCTGTTTTCCGCCGGCGCCGGATCGGGAATACTTCGTGACGAATCGGAGAGGGACTTATCGACCATGCAGATCGGCCGGATGATTCGGCGGGCAATCCGCATGGTCGTTCCCCCTGCCCTGTTCATCGGGCTGACCGGTTATTTCGGCTGGAACGCCATGCAGGGCGATCATGGCATGCACAGCTATCAGGCGCAGCTCCGGCTGCTGGATGAGGCGCGTGCCGCCCAGCAGGACGCGATGTCGGAACAGCTTGCCTGGGCCCGGCGGGTGCGGGGACTGAAGGAAAACGCGCTGGACCGCGACACGCTGGACGAGCGGGCGCGGGCGATGCTGAACCTGTCGCGCTCGAATGAACTGGTCGTTCCCTATGGGGCGCACGACCGGCTTTATTGAGGGGCGGGCGTTTCCGTCAGGCGAGGCGTAACGCAAAAAGCCGGGGCCCCGTGGGGCGCCCGGCTTTTTTGTCGCATCCGCGGGTGGGACCCTGTGGATGCGGCCGATTATTTGATCTTCGCTTCGCGGAAGGCGACGTGCTTCCGCGCGACGGGATCGTATTTGCGCATCTCGAGCTTGCCGGTCTGGGCGCGGGCGTTCTTCTTCGTCACGTAGAAGTAGCCGGTGTCCGCCGTCGAGACGAGCTTGATCTGAATGGTGTTGGTCTTGGCCATGGAATCCTCAGCACTGCTCCGCCGCTGCTGGAACAATCAGGTGCAGCAGTGGTTCAAGTCGGCGGAAAATGCGCATACAGAGGCCCGAGGTCAAGCATTAGTCGCACGAATCGTGCAGATTCAGGGTGTGCGGCGCGCGGCGGAGGGAGAACGGGAGCCATGCTGAGCGTATCCGAGGCGCAGGAGCGGATTCTGGCGGACCTGTCGCCGACCGGGCCGGAACTGGTCGCGCTGGCCGATTCATGGGGGCGGGTGACGGCGGGGGAGATCGCGGCCCGGCTGGACAATCCGCCCGCCGACATATCGGCGATGGACGGATATGCGGTGCGGGCGGAGGATGCCCGCGCGGGCGCCGTGCTGAATCTGGTGGGGGAAAGCCCGGCCGGCCATCCCTTTGCCGGCGCCGTGCCCGAGGGGGGCTGCGTGCGGCTGTATACCGGCAGCGTGATGCCGGCCGGGGCCGATTCGGTGCTGATCCAGGAAAACACGATTGCCCATGGTGGAACCCAGGATGGCGCCGGCGGTGGGCGGATCGGCGTGACGGCAGATGTGCGCGCCGGGCAGCATATCCGGCGGCAGGGGCAGGATTTCGCCCGTGGCCAGGTCGTGGTCGGACAGGGCCGTGCGATCCTGGCGCGGGAAGTCGGGCTGATCGCAGCGGCGAATCATGCCTGGGTGCCGGTGCATCGGCGGCCGGTCGTCGCGATCCTGTCGACCGGCGACGAGATCGCCCTGCCGGGCAGTCCGATCCCGCCGGGCGGGATTGCCAATTCGAACGCCCCGATGCTGGCCGCCCTGGTGCGGGCCAGCGGCGGGGTGCCGGTGATTCTGCCCGACGCGCGGGATGACGAGGCCGAGATTGCCCGGCTGGGCCAGGGGATCGCACGGGCCGACATGCTGCTGACCGCCGGCGGCGCCAGCGTGGGACGCTATGACCTGGTGCAGCGCGGGTTGGAGCGGATCGGGCTGGCGGTCGATTTCTGGAAGATCGCGATGCGGCCGGGCAAGCCGCTGATGTTCGGACGCATCGGCACGGTGCCGGTGCTGGGGCTGCCGGGCAATCCGGTCGCGGCGCTGGTCTGCGGCATTGTCTTCGCCCTGCCGGCGATTCGGGCCCTGAGCGGACGGAGCGACCGGCTGGTGATGCCGGAACAGGCGGTGCTGGGGGGCGACCTGCCGGAGAACGACCAGAGGGCGGACCATCTGCGCGCCACGCTGCGCCGCGATGCCGGCGGG
>NZ_JABXXP010000283.1 GCF_013376155.1 Nguyenibacter vanlangensis | reverse complement strand
CGCGCCGTCACGCCCCGTCCCCCTGCCGGCGCGCATGGAACATGCGGCGCGGCATCGCCCAGGCGGCGGCGGCCCCGCACAGGATGATCCCGGCGGTGATGTAGAACACGCCGTGGAAATTGCCGGTGGCCTGCAGCAGATAGCCGGTCATGATCGGCGCCAGGATTCCCAGCCCGTTGCTGAAGGTCAGGGTCAGCCCGGTCACCGCGCCCAGAATGTCGTGCTCGATGACCAGGTCCGACAGCAGCGCCATGTTGGCGCCGGTCCCCGCCGCCACGAAGGCCATCGACACCGCCAGCAGCGGAATGATCGTGCCTGCCGTCCCGCACAGCGGCAGCAGCCCCATCAGCGCCGCCAGGATCAGATAGGCGCACACCACCTTGCGCCGCGCGCCGTGGGCCAGCGACCGGCCGGCCATCAGCCGCTCGCCGAGCTTGCCCGCGGTGATCGAGATCACCGCCGCGCCGCAATAGCAATAGGCCGTATAGGCGCCTGCCTGCACCATGCCCAGATGCAGCACCTGCCGCAGGATCAGCGGCAGCCAGGACATCAGCAGGAAATTCGCGTAATTGGCGCAGCATTGCGCAATCACCACGCCCCAGAAACTGGACGAGCCGAACAGCACGGGCACCGACAGGGTTCCGCGCCGCGCCGGCGACGGGTCCCGGTACGGCTGCGGATGCTGCCCGGGGTGCTGCTCGGGATGGATGAACCACCAGCACACCGACCAGACCAGCCCAAGCGCCCCCAGCATGCCGAAGGCCGGGCGCCAGCCGAAATGGGCGATCAGCCACGCCCCCGCCGCCGCCCCGCCGGCCAGCCCGATCGGAATCCCGCAGACGAAGGCCGTCATCATCACGCCGCGCTCGGTCGGCGGCGCCCAGGCCCGCACGACCTTGTTGCCGAGCGAGAAGGTCGGCGCCTCGCCGATGCCCAGCAGCACGCGGGTGGCGATGAAGGCCGCAATCCCGGCCGCCAGCCCGCCGAGGATCATCGCCAGCGACCACAGCGCCACCGCCAGCGCGCCGACCCGCCGCACGCCCAGCCGGTCCAGCAGGATCGCGCTGGGCAGGTTCAGGATGAAATAGGACCACAGGAAACTGGACAGGACCCAGCCGATCTCGCCGGATGTCAGGCCGAATTCCCGCGCGATCGCCGGCATGCCCGCCGACAGCGCCGCCCGGTCGCCATAGCAGATCACGCACATCGCCACCGTCAGCGCATAGATCACGAAGCGGAACGGCCGCGCCGTGGCCGGGTCGCGGACGGCATCGGGATGGACGAGGACCTGTGCGGGGTGCTGCAACGGGCGTGCTCCGTCAGAAGGTGAAGGCCGTCTGCACATAATACATGCCGCCATTGAACCCGTATGGCGAATAGTACGAATATTTATAGGCGTTGAACAAGGATTTGATGATCGGCGGCGGAACGCGGGTCGGGTATTTGTTGCCCAGATTGTTGGCCCCCGCCGTTACCGTCCAGCGCGGCATGATCTGGTAGCTGACCGAAAGATTGGTCAGGAACGCCGGATTCTGCGCCACGGGCGGCGAGGTCGGGCTGGCCAGGAAGATCGTCGAGCCGAATCGCTGCTCCTGCACGAAGAGGTTCCATTTGCCGAAAGTCCAGCCGACCGAGAGGTTTTCGCGGTTCTTCGGCGCGGAATGCAGCAGCATCTCCGCGGCATAGGTGTTGAAGCTGCTCAGCCCCATCGCGCTGAGCACCGGGGGCGTCCTGTTGTCGCTGCGGATCTCGTTGTCCGAATAATTGAAGCTGAAATCGAAGCGGAACGTGCCCGAGGCGTTTGTGTGCAGGGTGTAACCGGTCTCGATGTCCCCGCCATAGGTGTGCGTGTTCACCGGGTTGGTGTAGTACGAGGCATAGGTGACGTTGTGCAGCCCCGACGCCTCCAGGATCCGCGCCACGTCCGGGCCGCCCAGCGTGGTCGTGCTGGCCAGCCGGTCATTGATGGAGATATAGTACAGATTGCCCGTCAGGTGCCAGTTTTCCAGCGGCGTGGCGTCGATCCCGATACTGTAGCTGGTCGAATATTCGCCCTTGATGCTGCCCGCGCCCAGCGCCTTGGCGGCCGGGCTGCTGTTGGGCAACTGGTCGACCGAATAGGTCGCGAACGGTGCGCTGTAGAAATAGTAGGTCTGTCCCAGGGTGGGCGGGCGATAGCCGGAATTGACGCCGGCGCGGATCGCCCAGTTGCGGTTGAAATTATAGCGCGTGCCGATCGACCCGGTCTCGACCGTAGCCAGGTGGGTATAGCTGACGGCCCGGCCGCCCAATGTCCATTCCCAGTTCCGCGTGGCGTACAGATCGAGATTGACGTTGCCGTCATAGACGTCGCGCCCGCGCTGGGTCGCGGCCATCGGCACGTTGCCGGCATGGTCCGTCGCCCCCAACCCGATCCAGGACGCGGTTTCGCCCTCGGTCATCTGGAACGTGTCGCGGCGATATTCCCCGCCGAAGCGCAGGGCGACCGGCCGGGGCAGCAACGCGGTGCGGAACAGCCGCGACCCGCGCAGCCCGGTCGAGAATTGCCCGGTGATCGCGCTGCCGTCGCGGAAATCCCGCGGGCTGGCGTCGCCCAGCGTGATGTTGTTGCTGTGCACGGTGGAGTAGGCCTGGTCGTCGCGGCCGTAATTGGCATACAGGTCCCAGGCGAAGCCGAATTTCTCGGCCTTGATCCCGTTATCCGTCTCGAAATCGTACTGGTCCATGAAGATGTACGGAATCGCCCCGTACGGCCACAGCGTGCTGTTGGTCAGGCTGTTGGCCGCGCTGCGATAGGTCTCGGCCACATCCACCCGCCGATGGCCGAAGGTGGAGGTGCTGTACAGGCTGGCATTGCGGTCCAGCGGGAGCGACATGGTCTCGCTCAGCGTCTCCATGGTGGATTTCGGAATCCCCAGGATGCGCTGCACGTCGCGGCTGGCCGTCGCGTTCAGCGGGTTGCCGACGGGATAGAGCTGCCCGACGAACAGGCCGGTGCGGTTGGTGGGCTGCTGGTGCGTCACCTGCGCCGCCAGATCCAGATAGCCGCCGTTCCTGCCCAGCGCGAAGGCATAGTCGCCGTATCCGTTCAGCCCCTGGCCGTCCCCGGCGTAATAGCCGCTGTTCTGCAGGTTGACCGACCCGCCATGGGTCTTCTGCTTCAGCACGATATTGACCGCGCCCGCCAGCGCGTCCTGGCCGTACAGGGCCGACGCGCCCTCGGTCATGACCTCGATATGGTCGATGGCGGAGATCGGGATCAGCGAGATGTCGACCGGCTCGGTGCCCCAGTTCGGCCCGGCATTGGCATTGAAATTCGCCCCGATATGCCGCCGGTGTCCGTTGACCAGGATCAGCGTGTCGTCCGCCGACTGGCCGCGCAACTGCATGGTCTGCACGAAGGCGTTGTTGCCCACCCCCGGCTGCGGTGGCGCGGTGATCGCGGCCGAGGCCTGGGCCAGCGCGCTCATCACGTTCGTCTGCCCGGTCGCCATCAACTGCGCGCCGGATATCACCGTCACCTGCATCGTGCTGTGCTGCCGGGTCGCGGTCGACAGCACCGAATCCCCCGGCGCCGCCGCCGCGGTCACGCTGACTTCCTCGGCCCGCGCCGCCGGCAACAGGGGCGTGCGGCGCGG
>NZ_JABXXP010000282.1 GCF_013376155.1 Nguyenibacter vanlangensis | reverse complement strand
TGGCGCGCCGCCGTCGGCTTCGCCGGCGCCGCCCTGTTCTTCTTCTCGCTCTCCGGCGGCGTCATGTGGGACATGCGCCGCCGCGCCGCCGCCCGCACGGCCCGGGTAACCGCCGTGCCGGACGCCTCCGGCACCCCAGACTGAACCGCCCCGGGACTGGCGGGGACCGGTTTGGGCAAATTACACGGCGATAGGAAGTAGCCGCCTTTATCGAAGCCGCCGCCACGGCGAAGAAGTAAAGGGCACAGGCCGGGCCCGGCGCCCGGCCGGCTTTCCCACCATGGCTTCAAACGTCGGTCTTGCGCGCCCCGGCCTGGATCTCAGCGATGATCCCCGCGACGGTGGCGCGCAGCCAACGATGGGCCGGATCATGGCGATAACGCACATGCCAAGCCATCTCGACCGGAAAGCTGCCCAGATCGACCGGCGCGGGCAACACCCGCAGCCTTGGATCATGTGCCAGCCTGCGGCAGATCAACGCGGGCAGTGTGGCGCAGTAATCGGTGACGGCCACCATTTCGGCCACGGCAAAGAAATTGGTGACAGACAATGCCACGTCGCGCTTCAGTTGCTGCTGCGCCAGGGCCTGAAACAGCCCTGCGCGCAGGCGTCCCGGCGGCACAACATTGACATGACGCAGTGCCTCGAACTGGGCCCGCGACATGGTCTCGCCAATGCCTGGGTGGCCGGTACGCACAACGCAGGCCAGCCCCTCATCCATCAGATGCTGCACCACCAGATTGTCGGGCGGATCGGTGATGCGCCCCAGCACCATCGCCGTGGTGCCCGAGGTGACGCCGGTCTCGGCCAGATCGCTGCCATAGGGTGTCAGCCGCAAACGGATGCCCGGGGCGACGCTCTGCAAACGCGCCACGATCGCGGGTACCAGCACGAATTCGGCATAGCCGTTGGGGGCGATGGTGAAATGCCGCTCAGCGGTGGCGGGGTCGAACTCCTGCTGGCCCAACACGGCATCGTCCAGCCTTGCCAGCGCCTCGGCGATCACCGGGGCCAGTTCCAGCGCGATCGGCGTGGGCTGGATGCCATAGCGCTCGCGGATAAACAGCGGGTCCTGCAGCATGGCGCGCAGCCGGGCGAGCGCGTTGGAGATCGCCGGTTGAGTCATGCCCAGCCTTTCGGCGGCGCGGGTGACGCTCTTTTCCTCGAAGAGAGCGACGAAGATCGGCAGCAAGTTCAGGTCATAGCGCATCACTTATAATGCCATGATGATATCTGAAATAACAGAAATAAAGTTCTGGAATGTGTTGGAAGCGAGCATTCTGGCTGCGTCAACAATGACACGCAGCATCGGAGGCTGACATGACCAAGGGTAAAGTTCTCGTCGTCGGGTCCAACGCCACACGGATCGAAGTCCAGGGCGGCTGGGGCAACACCGGCCAGTATCTCAACGAAACCGTGGTGCCCGCCATGGCCATTCTGGCTGCGGGCTATGAGATCGTACTGGCCACACCGCAGGGCACCAAGCCGCACATCGATCCGGCCTCCGATTCCTCCCAGCATTTCGGGGGTGACGAAGTTGCCTATGCCGCGGCCAAAGCCTTCTGGGCCGAACATCCCGCGATGAATGCGGTGCGCAGCCTTCGCTCGGTGATCGAGGAAGGGCTGGAGAGTTACGCCGGGATCTTCGTGCCGGGCGGTCAAGCCCCGGTGGTCGATCTGATGCAGGACGCCGACTTGGGCATGATTCTGCGCCATGCCCATGGGCAAGCCAAGCCCACAGCCCTGCTCTGTCACGGCCCGATCGCCATCACCGCCGCCATGGACCAGGCCCCGGCCTTCCGTGCCTCACTGATCGTCGGGGACAAGGCGAAGGCACGGGACCTCGCCAAGGGCTGGCCCTATGCCGGTTACCGCATGACCGTCTTTTCGGCGAGCGAGGAGAAGGTGGTCGAGGACCATATCCTGCATGCCAAGATGCATTTCGACATGCCCTCGGCGCTTGAGGCAGCAGGCGGCGAGGTGATCACCAACAGCACCGATTTCGCACCCCATGTGGTCGAGGACCGCGAGCTGATCACCGGACAGAACCCGGCTTCTGACCATCAGATCGCCGCTCGCTTCGTGGCAGCGCTCAACCGGCATCTGGCCACCGCATGACCACCAGAATGACCGGCGGGGCGCTACGACAGCGCCCCGGCGATAATCCGCAGGACAAAGGAGCAGGCATCATGTCCAGTCACGTCAAAGTCATGGCGATTCTTAGCGCCCGCGAGGGCAAGGCGGCTGAGCTGCGCGCCCTGCTCGAAGGGCTCATCACCCCCAGTCGGGCCGAAAGCGGCAATCTGCGCTACGACCTGTGGATCGACCAGAATGACCCGGCCCGCTTCGTGCTGGACGAACTTTATGTCGATGCGAAGGCCAATGACGCCCATCGCGCAACGCCGCATTTCCAGCATTATCTCTCACGCGTCGGCGATCTGGCCGATCGCGTGGCTGTAGCCCTCACTCCGCTGCTCGTGGCCTGAAGAAAGGACAACACCCATGGCTCTCAAGGATATTCTGCCGAGCAAGCTCGGTTTCGGCGCCGCGCCCCTCGGCAACATGTTCCGCGACATTCCTGAGGCCGAGGCGCAAGCCACGGTGGAAGCGGCGTGGAACAACGGCATCCGCTATTTCGACAACGCCCCCTTCTATGGCGCCGGCCTGGCCGAAATCCGCATGGGCGAGGCGCTGGCCGACAAGCCGCGCGGCGATTATGTCATCAGCACCAAGGTGGGCCGTCTGATCCTCGACGAGATCGAGGATGTCAGTGCGCGCGATCTGGGCGAGAAGGGCGATGTCTTCCGCTACGGTCGCCCTAACCGCATCATCAACGACTATTCAGAAGACGCCACGCTGCGCTCGATCGAGGACAGTCTGAAGCGCCTGCGCACCGATCATATCGACATCGTCTGGGTCCATGACGTCGCGCAGGATTTCTATGGCGATGCCTGGCTCGGCGTGTTCGAAAGCGCGCGCAAAGGCGCCTTCAAGGTGCTCGACCGGCTGCGCGACGAGGGCGTCATCAAGGGCTGGGGCCTGGGCGTCAACCGCGTGGAGCCCATCGAGCTGCTGCTGGAGCTCGACGAGCCACGCCCCGACGGTTTCCTGCTGGCAGGGCGCTACACGCTGCTCGACCATGATCGCGCGCTGCAACGGCTGATGCCGATGGTGGCAGAGCGCGGCCTGGGGATCGTGGCGGGCGGCCCCTACAGCTCGGGCGCGCTGGTGGGCGGCCCCAACTTCGAATATGTGCCCGCCACGCCCGAAATCCTGGCCAAGGTGGCGGCGATCAAGGCGCTGGCCGATGTCCATGGCATCAGCATGAAGGCCGCCGGACTGCAATTCGCGCTGGCCAATCCGGCAGTGGCGGCGGTGATCCCCGGCGCCAGCCGCCCGGGCCGCATCGCCGAGGACACCGCAGCGCTGGCGGAACAGGTGCCCGAGGATTTCTGGCGCGAATTGCGCGAGGCCGGTCTGGTCAATCCGCTCGCACCGCTGCCCGGCGGCGCCTGAATCACATCTTAATACCAAAGGACGTAGCCACTGACTCGTGTGTGAAGTGACGAACGGCGCCGGCTCTGATTCTCTTGATGCGGGAGGATCTGGCTGATGACGGCGGCGGTAAAGCTACGAGA
>NZ_JABXXP010000281.1 GCF_013376155.1 Nguyenibacter vanlangensis | reverse complement strand
CGCGACGTGGCCTCGACCAGGTCCGCCGGCACCGAGGCCGCATGCAGATAGGCCCGGCGCATCTCGGCCAGGTTCGCGGCTTCCCATGATCCGGCGGGGGCGTGCGCCTGTTGCAGCAGGGTCTCGACCGCCGGGTCGGTCAGCATCTCGTGGCACAGCACGTTCAGCGTCGCGATGCTCTCGGCCCGGCTGTCGCCGGCACCGGCGGGCATCATCACGTCCTTGTCCCAGCCCAGGATGCCCAGCGCATTGCGGATGCGGCCGATGCGCGCGAAATGCTGCGCAAGCTGCCCATAGGCGATCAGGGACGGGTCGTCGGGCGCAGTGTCGGGCGCGGTGTCGGGCATGGCATCTTCCTTGGCGCGCCGCCATGGGCTGGCGGCGCCGGATGGGGCGGCCTTCAGGCGATCAGCGTCTCCAGCGGCGGCCCGGCCTCGCCCGACGCCGCTTCCTCGGCCTCGCGCAGGCCCTGCAGCAGCGCCTCGCGGATTTCGGTCAGCCGCTTCTCGTCCATGATCTTCAGGCCGAACAGGTCCTTGACATAGAACACGTCGACCGCCCGTACGCCATAGGTCGTGATATGGGCCGAGGCGATCTGCAATTTATGCTCGCTGATGGCGCGGGTGACGTCATGCAGCAGGCCCGGCCGGTCGCGGCCGTTGATCTCTATCACCGTGTGGGTGTTCGACGCGCGGTTGTCGATGACCACGCGTGGCGGCACGTGGATCGCGCGCATCCGCCGCCCATAGCGCATGCGCCCGACACAGGCGATTTCCTTGCCGATATCCAGCCGGCCCGACAGGGTCTGCTCGATCAGCGCGGACAGCCGCGCAAGCTGCTGCGGCTCCTCGAACGCCTCGCCGCCGCCATCCTGGATCCAGAACGTATCCAGCGCCATGCCGTTGATCAGCGTATGGATCCGCGCATCGACGATCGACGCGCCCGCGATCGCCAGCGCCCCGGCGATGTGCGAGAACAGGCCCGGATGGTCGGCGGCATAGATCGTGACCTCGGTGACGCCGCGCGCCGGCAGGGGCTGCGTCTCCACCGTCAGCAGCGCGTCCCGCGCCTCGGATTCGCGGATCAGCCGGGCATGGCGCGCATGGGTCTCCTGGTCGAAGGACAGCCAATAGCTGCCATAGCCCAGCCCCAGGAAATGGTCGGTTTCCTCGCGGCTGGCGCCGTCCTCCTCCAGGATGGCGGCGACGGCTTCCTTGGCGCGCGAGACGCGGATGTCGCGCTCGGTCGTCGCCAGCCCGCCTTCCAGCACCTCGGCCACCCGCATATACAGTTCGTGCAGCAGCGTGGCCTTCCAGGCGTTCCACACGCGCGGGCTGACGGCGCGCATATCCACGATCGTCAGCAGCAGCAGCAGGCGCAGCCGCTCGGGCGACTGGATCGTGTCCGCCAGGTCCAGGATCGTCTTGGGGTCGTCGATATCGCGCTGGAAGGCAGTCTGGCTCAGCAGCAGGTGATGCAGCACCAGCCACGACACCGTCTCGGTCTCCTCGCCGGACAGGCCCATCTCGGGGCAGACACCCAGCGCGATCTCGGACCCCAGCTCGGAATGGTCGCCGCCGCGTCCCTTGGCGATGTCGTGCAGCAGCACGGCGACATACAGCGCGCGGCGCGACTGCAGGTTGCGCGCCAGGTCGTAGGCCAGCGGAATCTCGTCCGCCATGGCCCCGTGCTCGATCCGGCCCAGGATGCGGATGGCCTCGATCGTATGCTCGTCGACCGTGAAGACATGATAGGTGTCGAACTGCATCTGCCCGACGATGCGCGACCAGTCGGGCAGCAGCCGGCCCATGATCCCGGTCTCGTTCAGGATGTGCAGCCAATAGGCATTGCCCTGGCGCCGGTCCTGCGCCGTGGCGTGGAAGCTCGGCGCTTCGTCGCCGGCGTCTTCCCTGGTTTCGCCCCGCGCCGCCCGGCCTGCCCGGTCCGGCGGACTGCCGCACAGCAATTCCAGGAAGATCCGCGATGCCTCGGGATCACCCCGCAGGCTGGCCGCCCGCCGTTCCCAGCGGATCAGTTCGTGCATCGCCAGCGGATGGATCGGCAGCTTGCGCGCGCGCGCCAGCTCCAGCAGCCGCATCATCTGGATCGGCTCGTCGTCGAAGGCGGTGCCGCGCGCGGGCAGGATCTGCCCGTCCAGCACGGTAAAGCCCGCGTCGCGCATCGTGCCGTCGGCCTGCGGCGCGTTGGCGGCGGCCCCCAGGGCCTGGCGCATCACCGCGGGTTCCAGCACATGGGTCAGGCGCATGACCTCGCGCACCGTCAGGAAATAATGGCGCATGAAGCGCTCGACCCCGACCTGCCGCCCATGGCGCGTATAGCCCATGCGCGCGCCCACCACCGGCTGCACGTCGAAGGTCAGGCGCTCTTCCGCCCGGCCCGAGATGTAATGGAGATGCAGCCGCACGCTCCACAGGAAATTCCACGACCGCCGCGCCCGCTGGGCCTCCTGCTCGGTCAGCAGGCCCAGCGCCCCGAACCCCGGCGACAGCAGGTCGGCCACGTGGCGCGTGCCGAACGTGTAGCGGCACATCCAGTACAGCGTCTGCAGGTCCCGCAGGCCGCCGCGCCCTTCCTTGACATTGGGCTCGACCAGGTATGGGCTGTCGCCGAAACGGTGATGGCGCGCCGTGCGCTCCTTGCGCTTGTCGGTGATGAAGCGCGCGGCCCCGGCCTCGACGCACGCGACGATGTAGCGGGCCTCGAACATCGCGAACAGCGCGTCGTCACCGGCCAGCAGGCGCGCATCCAGCAGGGTGGTGCGCACCGTCGTGTCGGCTTCGGCCTCGGCGATGCATTGCGGAATCGACCGCGTGGCATGCCCCACCTTCAGCCCCAGGTCCCACAGGAAATACAGGATATATTCGACGACCAGGCTGATATCGGCCGACGGCTCCTCCTGGGTCAGGAACAGCAGGTCGATGTCGCTGAACGGGGCCAGCATGCCGCGCCCGTACCCGCCGGTGGCCGCCACCGCCAGATGCCGCGCGCCGGGTCCGATCGCATCCGCCAGCGCGCAATCCAGCGTGAAATCCACCAGCGTGCGGATCATCCCGTCGGTATGCAGCGCCAACTGCTTGGCGGCCGACGCGCCATGCAGGCGATGGGCCTCGAATTCCTCGCGCACCGATGCCTGGAAGCGCGCCAGGTGCCGGCGGAACAGCCCGATCGCCTCCTCACGCGGGACGGGCGCGCCGGTCGTGACCGAGCGGAGCGACGCCGCGAGGCTTCGGGTCAGATCCCCGGCGGACGGGGACAAAGAAGACGGGGTCGGCATCGCGGCTTGTTCGATTTCCTGCAGGGGGCTGGTGTCGGATTATAATCCGACTTTCCTCTATCCGTGGTCCAGAAGTCAGGATTCTTCAAGCATCAGTTTCTTGAGCGCATAGACCATGTCCAGCGCGGTACGCGGCGTCAGCTCGTCGGGGTTCATGCGGTCCAGCATGTCCCGCACCGCGTCGGGCAGCCCGGCGTCGTCCGGCCCGGATTGGGTTGTCTCGACGTCTTTCACCCCGGCCTCTTTCGCTCCAACGTCGTTTGCCCTGGCTTCACCGGCGCTGAACAGCGGCAGCGGCCGCGCCCCCACCGCGCGGTCCTTCTCCAGCCCGGCCAGCAGGCGGGCC
>NZ_JABXXP010000280.1 GCF_013376155.1 Nguyenibacter vanlangensis | reverse complement strand
CGGCGATGATGACAGACAGGCCGCGTCCCGCGGCGCCCCGCGCATAGTCGGCCAGCCGGTCGGGCGTGCGATGGGCCGAGACGATGCGGACCTCATGCGCGACATCCAGCGCTTCGAGCACCGTCGCCGCGTGGCGCATGGTCTCCCAGTCGGACTGGCTGCCCATGATGATGCCCACGCGCGCGGCCAGGGCCGCGGAGGCGGGCTCGGATGGAGCCTGGGATTCAGGGGGAGGGGACATGTCGCTCACACGGCAGGCTTTCGGCGGAATGGGTTCGAATCAGGCGATACTGTCGGGGATCAGGCGGCTCTCCAGCCAGGCGATCTCATCCTTCAGCAGCAGCTTGCGTTTCTTCAGGCGCTGAAGCTGGAGCTGGTCCATCGGATGCTGTGCCAGGCGGTTGATGACGGTATCAAGGTCGCGGTGCTCGCTGCGCAATTCGTGCAGTTTCCGCAGCATGGTGTCCCGGTCTGTCAGCATGGGGTCCGTCTAGCATGTGGTCGCCGGGACATTCTATCGATTCCCCGCCGGATGGCGAGATGCATGACCACCTCGCCAAGTCCTGCAAACATAGCATGTGCGGCCGCGGACGGTCGGGCTTAGTCTGCCCAAATCGTCTTTTCAGGCACCGGAGGTCTCATGTCCCACGAAGCCAGGATTCACAGTCTGCGACTGCGTCATGCCCGCCTCGACGACCGGATTTACGATGAAGACCGGCGACCTTCCCCCAACAGTAGCGTGCTGCGCCGGCTGAAGCTGGAGAAGCTGCGCATCAAGGAAGAGATCGAACGCCTGTCCCGCCCGGCTTGACATCCACGCTTGAAATTCCAGCCTGAAATCCAAAGGATTTCAGGCCCGGAAACGCGCGGGATTTCAAGCCGCCAGCGATCAGGTGACTGGGGATCAGGTGACCAGCGATCAGGTCAGGCGACGTCTTCGTCGATCTCCAGCGGTGCGGGAACGGCGTGGCCTTCGCGGGCCAGGCGTTCGTTGGCGGCCTGGATCATGGCATTCAGGTCAGTCTGGCTGCACAGGCCCAGAATGACCGGATCACGCGGCTTGATGTTCGCGCTGTTCCAATGCTGCCGGTCGCGCACCTTGGCGATGGTGTCCTTGGTGGTGCCCAGCAGCTTGACGATCTGCTGTTCCGACAATTGCGGAAAGTTGCGCAGGATGAAGGCGATGGCGTCCGGCCGGTCATTGCGCTTGGCGACGGGGGTATAGCGCGCGCCCTTCGAGCGGCGATGGATCGGGTTGGAGGACGCCATCAGCTTCAGCCGCTTCTCGGGATCGGCCTCGCAACGGACGATGTCTTCCTGCCGCAACTGATGATTGGCGACGGGGTCATAACCCACGATACCCTGCGCGACTTCGCCATCGGCGATCGCCTGGACTTCCAGCGGATGCATGCCGCAGAATTCCGCGATCTGGGTGAAGGTCAGCGCCGTCTTCTCGATCAGCCACACGGCTGTGGCCTTCGGCATCAGGGGCAGTGCATTCATTATGACGGGTCCTAGCTCGGCAATGGGTGGCGCCACGCAGGCCCTCCTCCCATTCCGGCACCCCTTGCCGGGGCGCCATTTGCGTGCCTGCGGACGCGCAAAGACTTGGGCAAGGATATGGGCCCGGCCAGGGGGCGCGGTCAAGGGCTGATGGCGCGGTCAGGCGGTAAAAATCGGGCAGAAAAAAGGGGCCGGACCCTGGGCCCGACCCCTCTGATATCGTTCACGGGCATCGCCCATGGGCCCGAGACGGGTCTGTTACGCGGCGTGGCCCGACGATGGCACGCCGCCGTCATTCGCCGCTGGCGCCTCGGCCTGATGTTCTGGGGCTTGGTGTTCCGAGGCCTGATGCTCTGGCGCCAAGGATTCAGCCGCCACGGATTCGGACGCCGGGGGCTCGGATATCGCCGGCTGCGATACGGTCGCCCGCGCCACGCTGGACGTGACCGGGATGCGCCGCGGCTTCAGCGCCTCGGGTACCACGCGCCTGACGGCGATGCGCAGCAATCCGTTCGTCAGGTCCGCGCTTTCGACCAGGATCTGGTCGGCCAGAACGAAGCGCCGCTCGAACGCACGGTTCGCGATGCCGCGATGCAGCCATTCCCCGGCGGATGAAGCGGCTGCGACACGCCCGGCCACGATCAGCATGTTGTCCTGCACGGTCAGGTCGATATCGTCCGGGCCGAACCCGGCTACCGCCATCGTCAGCACGTAGCTGTCATCGCCCAGCCGTTCGATGTTATAGGGTGGATAGGACGACGCTGCCGGGTTCTGCGCGGCATTGTCCACAAGGCGCGCAAGCCGGTCGAAGCCGATGGCCGTCCGGAACAGGGGCGCGAAATCATACGTCATGTCAACCTCCTCAACGGCAAGGTCCGGTATCAGCAGGCCGCCGATCGGTCCCTCGGCGAGCGGACCGCGGCCTGTCTGGCGGAAACCCGGATGGCGTTTCCGTAGCCCTGACGTGAGAAGCCCCGCCCCCCGTTTCAAGGGGGCGGGGCCTGTCGGATGACTGACTGGCGAAAAACTGACCGGGGCGGCCCGTGCGAACGGGCCGCCCGCCTGCGGGGTCAGGCTTTGGTGCGGCGTCCCAGACCACCGAATTTCTTGTTGAACTTCGCCACCTGGCCCCCGGTGTCCAGCATGCGCTGCACGCCCGTCCACGCCGGGTGCGATTTCGGGTCGATATCCAGGCGCAGGGTCGCGCCCGGCGTGCCGTAGCACGAGCGGGTCTTGTATTCGGTGCCGTCCGTCATGATGACGGTGATGTCGTGGTAGTCGGGGTGAATGCCGGATTTCATCGTCAAACCTTCATGTTGGGCCCGCCGATGCCGACCGGGGGCGTATCCGGTGGGCGTATAGACGAGCCCCGGCGCAGGATCAACGCCTATTCCGTGCCAGTTCTGTGCCGGATTCCGTGCCGGGGCGGGGGCAGGCAGTGCGGCAATCCCGCCACGCCGTGCGGCAGGGTTGCGGCCCGGATGGATTTCCTGTTTTCCGGCGGCCGGACGGATTGCTATTAACTCTCTGTCAGGTGGAGCAAAAAGGAGAAACCATGGCAAGCAAGGCCCCCTCCATCCACGCTCCGGGATGGGTTTCCGAATTCAAGGCGTTCCTGATGCGCGGGAACGTCGTCGATCTGGCGGTCGGTATCATCATCGGCGCCGCCTTCACCGCCATCGTCAACAGCCTGGTCAAGGACGTGTTCACGCCCCTTATCGGCCTGCTGATCGGCGGTATCGACTTTACCAACTTCTTCGTCACCTTGCGTGGGCCGCATCTGCCGACCTTGGCCGACGCGCAGAAGGCCGGTGCCGTGACCATCAATGTCGGCCTGTTCCTGAACGCGGTGATCCAGTTCGTGATCGTCGGTTTCGCGATCTTCTGGGTGGTCAAGCTGGTCGGCAAGCTGACCGCCAAGCCGGCCGAAGCCCCGGCCGAACCGCCCCCGCCGCCCCGCAGCGAAATCCTGCTGACGGAAATTCGCGACCTGCTGGCGACCAGGGGCGCGGCGCCCTAAGTCCCGGCCTTTCGCACCCGGGCCGGACCGCGCGGCCTGCGCCGCGCGGTCCGGCCCGGGCGTGCGTGTGATGCGCCCGCGCTTGCGGAGTGCCGGGGCTGGGCATTAGCATCGCGACCATGAT
>NZ_JABXXP010000279.1 GCF_013376155.1 Nguyenibacter vanlangensis | reverse complement strand
CCCGCGTGCGGGCCAACAGCCTGCATGCCCGCCCGCATTGACGCCGCCCGGCGGGGCCGTCTTCCGGACGGCCCCGCCAAGGCCCGGCCGTCCCACCTGTCCTCCCGCTTTTAATGCCCTGCCTGCTTGCCGGAATTGCGCCCGATGAATGCTGCCCGGACTGACGGTGCCGATATTCTCCCCCCGGAAACCGAAGATCTTCTCCAGGGACTCAGCTCCGATCCTTTCGCCATCCTCGGGCGACATCCCGCCGGACGGAACGACATCATCCGCGCCTTCTGCCCCGACGCGCGCGCCGTGCGCCTGGTGGTGATCCGCCCGCGCTCGGCCCCCGTCGAGCGGGTGATGCGCCTGGTCGACGAACGCGGCCTGTATGTCGGCACCGTGCCGGCGGGCGCGCGCTACCGGCTCAAGATCGGCTGGGCCGACACGTGGGAGGAAACCGAGGACCCGTACAGCTTCGGCCTGCTGCTGGGCGATCTCGACCTGCATCTCCTCACCCAGGGCCGGCACCAGGATATCGACCGCGTCATGGGCGCGCAGGCGATGGAAATCGACGGCGTCGCCGGCGTGCGCTTCGCGGTGTGGGCGCCGAACGCCTACCGGGTCTCGGTCATCGGCGATTTCAATGTCTGGGACGGGCGGCGCCATCCGATGCGCCTGCGCCATGCCGCCGGGATCTGGGAGGTATTCATCCCCCGCATCGGCCCCGGCGAACGCTATAAGTATGAAATCCTCGACGCCAACCGCCGGCTCCAGCCACCCAAGGCCGACCCGATCGCCCTGTCGGCCGAAATGCCCCCGGCCACCGCCTCGGTGGTGGCCGATCCGACCCCCTTCGTCTGGAACGACGACGCATGGATGGCCACCCGGCAAGAGCGCCAGGGCCCATCCGCCCCGCTGTCGATCTACGAGGTCCACCTGGCGTCATGGCGCCGCCCCGACGGCGACCCCCAGGGCATCCTGCACTGGGGTCAGTTGGAACAGACCCTGATCCCCTATGTCGTCGATCTGGGCTTCAGCCACATCGAGCTGATGCCCATCATGGAACATCCCTTCGACGGCTCCTGGGGGTACCAGACGCTGGGCCTCTATGCGCCCTCGGCGCGCTTCGGCACGCCCGCGCAATTCGCCCATTTCGTCGATGAATGCCACCGCGCCGGGCTGGGCGTGATCCTCGACTGGGTGCCGGCGCATTTCCCGGCCGACGTGCATGGCCTGGCCCGCTTCGACGGCACCTGCCTGTACGAGCACGAGGACAAGCGCGAGGGGTTTCATCCCGACTGGCATACGCTGATCTATAATTTCGGCCGGCATGAAATCCGCGGCTTCCTGATCGGCAGCGCGCTGACCTGGCTGCGGCGCTACCATGTCGACGGGCTGCGGGTCGATGCCGTCGCCTCCATGCTCTATCGCGACTACAGCCGCGCCGAAGGCGAATGGATCGCCAACGTCCATGGCGGGCGCGAGAATCTCGAAGCCATCGCTTTTCTGCGCGACCTCAACCTCACGGTGGCCGAACTCTGCCCGACCGCGATCATGGTGGCCGAGGAATCGACCGCCTGGCCGGGGGTCAGCCAGCCGGTGGCCGACGGCGGGCTCGGCTTCTCCTATAAATGGAACATGGGCTGGATGCACGACACGCTGCAATACATGTCGCGTGATCCGCTGTGGCGCCGCTACCACCATTCCGAAATCATGTTCGGCCTCTACTACGCCTTTTCGGAACATTTCATCCTGCCCCTGTCCCATGACGAGGTCGTGCACGGCAAGGGCGCGCTGATCGCGCGCATGCCCGGCGACGAATGGCGCCGCCATGCCGGGCTGCGCGCCTACTACGCCTTCATGTGGGCCCATCCGGGCAAGAAGCTGCTGTTCATGGGCGGCGAATTCGCCCAGCCCCATGAATGGCAGTCCGACGGCCAACTCGCCTGGTACATGCTCGACTACCCCTTCGCCCGCGGGGTGCAGGTGCTGGTGCGCGACCTCAACCGGCTCTATGCGACCCATGCCGCCCTGCACCGCGCCGATGCCACCTATCACGGCTTCGCCTGGATCATCGGCGACGACACCGACAATGCGGTCTTCGCCTGGCTGCGCATGGCGCCCGACGTGCCGCCGGTGCTGGTGGTCTGCAACATGACGCCCGTCCCCCGGCCGGATTACCGCATCGGCGTGCCCTGGGCCGGCTGGTGGCGCGAACTGCTCAACACCGACGCGCAGGATTACGAGGGGTCGGGCGTGGGCAATGGCGGCGGCGTCATGGCGCAGGACCAGCGGTCGCACGGCTACCCCCATTCCTGCGTGCTGACCCTGCCGCCGCTCGCGGTCCTCTACCTGACGCCCGAGGGGGGCTAGGCATGATGCGCTTCCCCGCCCGGCTGATGCGGGGCGCCAGCGCGCCGCTGGGCGCCACATGGGACGGATTGGGCGTCAATTTCGCGGTTTTCTCGGCCAACGCGCTGCGCATCGACCTGTGCATCTTCGACCCGTCGGGCCGGCGCGAGATCGCGCGGTTCGAACTGCCCGAACGCACCGACGAGGTCTGGCACGGCTACCTGCCCGACGCGCGCCCCGGCCTGCTCTACGGCTATCGCGCCTACGGCCCGTACGAACCGCTGCGCGGCCATCGCTTCAACCCGCATAAATTGCTGGTCGATCCCTACGCCCGCGCCCTGCAGGGGCAGCTCAGATGGTCGGACTCGCTGTTCGGCTACCGCATCAGCTCGCCGCGCGGCGACCTGTCGATCGACCGGCGCGACAGCGCCCCCGGCGTACCCAAAAGCGTGGTCACCAACGAGGCCTTCAACTGGGGCGACGACCGCCTGCCGCGCATCCCGTGGGAGCGCACGGTGATCATGGAGGCCCATCTGCGCGGCCTGTCCATGCGCCGCAGCGAACTCACCCCGGTCGAACGCGGCACCTTCCGCGCCCTGGCCGACCCGCTGCTGATCGACCACCTGCTGCGGCTGGGCATCACCACGCTCGAACTCATGCCGATCCAGGCCTTCGTCAAGGACCGGTTCCTGCTCGAACGCGGCCTGACCAATTACTGGGGCTACAACACGCTCGCCTTCTTCGCGCCGCACGCGGCCTACCTGGCCGAAGGCTCGCCGCACGAGGTCCGCACCGCGATCCGCCGCCTGCATGCCGCCGGGATCGAGGTGATCCTGGACGTCGTCTACAACCATACGTGCGAAGGCAGCGAACTCGGCCCCACGCTCTGCTATCGCGGCCTGGACAATGCCAGCTATTACCGCCTGGTGCCCGAGGACGAGCGGCACATGATCAACGACACGGGCTGCGGCAACACGCTCAATCTGTCGCATCCGCGCGTGCTGCAGATGGTCATGGACTCGCTGCGCCACTGGGCGGTCGATTTCCATGTCGACGGATTCCGCTTCGACCTGTGTTCGACCCTGGGGCGCGAAAGCTACGGCTTCGACCAGAATTGCGGCTTCTTCGACGTGCTGCGCCAGGACCCGGTGCTGTCCAACCTCAAGCTGATCGCCGAACCCTGGGACCCCGGGCCCGGCGGCTACCAGCTCGGCAACCATCCGCCCGGCTTCGCCGAGTGGAACGACCGGTTCCGCGACACGGTGCGCCGCTTCTGGCGTGGCGACGGGCTGCAGCGCGGCGACCTCGCCG
>NZ_JABXXP010000278.1 GCF_013376155.1 Nguyenibacter vanlangensis | reverse complement strand
GCTGTCGCCCGGCGCGACCGCCAGGCTGACGATACGCCCGGTCAGCGGCGGCAGGATGGCCAGCGAACGCGACGGCTCGGCCATGATCGCACCGGGAATGGGAATGGCGCGCGACGGGGTGGACAGCGTGACCGGCTGGACGGTCAATTGCCCGGCGATCGGCGAATTGGCGGGCACGGTCAGCGTACCATGGTCGTCGCGCACTGTCGCGTCGGCATGGGCCGCCGGCGGGACTGCCGTCGCCAGCACGGCGGCCAGGACGGCAGCCAGGGGAAAAGCCGGCGCGCGCCGCCGGTCCGGGGCGGGCGTCGTCATAAGTCGGGACTGTTTCATGGGCTGACGCAGGATCCGGGGGAAGGAATAAGGATGGTCGGGTGCGGGGCTGTCCTGGCAGTCCCTCCGCCGTTCTGCGCGGGGATTCTGGCGGGCCTGCCGGATGGTGGGGTATGGGCCAGGGTCTGTTCTGGTCCGTCTGGCTGGCTCCATGCTCCGACGCCCCGGGCGGCAGGCACAAAAAGGGTGCGTGACGAGGTGCTAGGCGGCATGTCCCGGGAACCGGTCATGTCCCGGCCGCCGCAGACCCCCGCGTCGCGCGACGGCAGTAGCGGCGATCATGTCGAATGTCCATGGGGGCAGCCCGCGCCGCTCGCGCCGGCCGCCGCCGGGTTTTCCCGGCTTCGCCGCGCATGTGGCGGCGTTACCATCCACACGGAATGTCTGCATGCCCGTAAATGACGACACGACATTGGAAAAACTTCCGCAAAAATACAACACATCGAAATAATGCATCTATTGCGAAGAAAAACGGCCGGCGACCGCGTAAGGCGGCAAGACAAGGAAGCAGGGCTGCCCCGGCACCGAGGCCGTCAATACTGGGTTCCTGAAAAAATTGCAAAATGTTTCACCACGCCTTGTCGGAAGATTGTCATAATTTAATAATCTGACGACCCAAAGGGGCTGGACAACGCTTGTCATGAAAACTTCACAAGGGTTCGCTAGCATGGCCCGTAGCGTTCCTGCCGGCGCGTTGCAGGCGGGGGCCGGCGCAAGTGGCGGGGCGGCGAATTTCGTGCCATGCCGGACGACGATCGCGGCGGCCGGCCCGGCCGCTTTTTCCAACCGCCTTGCATTTCGAGAGATCTGCCTCTTGCGCCCGTTGTCCCCCTCGCTCCTGGCCGCGCTGCTCGGCGCGGCGCTGGCGGCTCCCGCTCACGCGGCGAGCCAACCCCACCCCCAGCCCCTACCGCAGACGCCGCCTCAGACGCCGCCCCAGATGCTGCCTTTGCCGGATTCCGTTCCTCCGCCGCGCGACGTCGCCTTCGGCGGCACGATCCGGCTTGCGGTCGATGCCACCGACCTGGCGCGCCATATCCTGTCGGTGCATGAAACCGTGCCGGTCCCCGCTTCCCTGGCGGCATCGGGCGGCGACCTGACCCTGCTCTATCCGATGTGGGTGCCGGGCGATCATTCCCCGACCGGCACGCTCGATCAGTTCGGCGGCCTGGTGGTCAAGGCGGGCGGCGTCCCGGTCGACTGGGTGCGCGACAGCGTCACGGTCAGCGCCTTCCACGTGCCGGTGCCGAAAGGCACGCACGAACTCGACGTCTCGTTCCAGCTTCTGTCGCCCGTCTCGCCGGCGGAAGGACGCGTCGTCATGACGCCCGCCATGCTGAACGTGCAGTGGAACGCGGTGTCGCTCTACCCGGCGGGCTATTTCACCCGCCGCATCGACGTGCAGGCCGACCTGCGCCTGCCGCACGGGTGGCAGTACGGCACGGCATTGCGTGCGCACGGGGCGCAGGGCGACACGGTGGCCTTCGACCCGGTGCCGTACAATACGCTGGTCGACTCGCCGCTCTTCGCCGGCCGCTATTTCCGGCGCATCGACCTTGCCCCCGGCGCGGCGGTGCCGGTCACGCTCAACCTGGTCGCGGACAAGCCGGCCGAACTGGCGGCGACCGACGCCCAGATCGGCGCGCATCGCGCGCTGGTCGCGCAGGCCGGCCTGCTCTACGGGTCGCACCATTACGACCATTACGATTTCCTGCTGGCCCTGACCGACGAACTGGGCGGGATCGGCCTCGAACATCATCGCTCCAGCGAGAACAGCGGCCCGCGCGGCTATTTCACCGACTGGGACAAGACCTTCGCGGCGCGCGACCTGCTGGCGCACGAATACACCCATTCATGGAACGGCAAATATCGCCGTCCGGCCGACCTGTGGGCGCCCAATTTCAACACGCCGCAGCGCGGGTCCGGCCTTTGGGTCTATGAAGGACAGACCCAGTATTGGGGCTATGTCCTGGCCGCCCGCGCGGGCCTGATGACCCAGGCCCAGGTGATCGACGCGCTGGCCGAGGTCGCGGCGCTGTACGACACCCGGCGGGGACGGACCTGGCGGCCGCTGCAGGACACCACCAACGATCCCGTCATCGCCCGGCGCGCGCCGCTCTCATGGCGCAGTTGGCAGCGCAGCGAGGATTATTATTCCGAAGGCCAGCTCGTCTGGCTGGATGCCGATACGCTGATCCGTCAGCTCTCGGGCGGCAAGCGTTCGCTGGACGATTTCGCCCGGCATTTCTTCGGCACGCATGACGGCAGCTTCGTCACCAGCACCTACGGCTTCGCCGACCTGGTGCAGGCGCTGAACGATATCCAGCCCTATGACTGGGCGTCGTTCCTGCGCCGGCGCCTGGACCGGACCTCGACCCATGCCCCGCTGGACGGCTTCACGCGCGCCGGCTATCGCCTGGCCTATACCGACCGGCCGAACGATTTCATGACCTCGTACGAGGCACTGCGCCACGTCGCCGATTTCAGCTATTCGGTCGGCTTCGTCGTCGGCAAGGGCGGCACGCTGTCCAACGTCGAATGGGGCAGCCCGGCCTGGCAGGCGGGGGTGACGCGCGACGCCCAACTGGTCGCGGTGAATGGCGAAGCCTACGATCCGGCGGTGCTTAAGGACGCGATCACCGAGGCACGGGACCCGCACGCGGCGCCGATCGCGCTGCTGCTCAAGGAAGGCGACCGCTACGTGACGATCGCGGTCTCCTATCATGGTGGCCTGCGCTACCCGCATCTCGAACGCCTGCCCGGCACGCCCGACCTGCTGGCCGGAATCCTGGCGCCCCGGCACTGACGGCGGTCGGGGGCCGTGTCCGCACGGCCCCCGTCATGCCTTCCCGGACGGCGGCCGCCGCTTCTCGATGGCGCTCAGGACGGCGGTCCACCATTGCACATCGTCGATCTCGTTCTGCGCGCGGGCTTCCTCCATGCGGTCGGTCGCATGCGCCGCGGCCTGCGCGCCGTAACGGGCGATCAGGTCGGTGGCGATGTCTGCCGGTGCGTTCGTCATCGGGCCTCTCCTGTTCCTGGTGTGATGATAGGCTGGGAAGCCAGGCCCGGCACGAAAAGAGGGACCAGGTCACAATGAGTGGAGACCGGGGGACAGGAGACCAGGGGACCAGAGACCGGGGGACCGCAGATCGGCACCCTTCGCAGCGCAGGCCGGCCGGAACGGCGCGCATGCGGATGGACAGGATCGTCCTGGCCGGCGACCTCGCGGGCACCATGGTCTTCGCCGCCGAGGGCGCGATGGCGGCGATCGGTCGCGGGCTGGACGTGTTCGGCGTCGTGGTCGTGGCATGCGTCGTGGCGCTGGGCGGCG
>NZ_JABXXP010000277.1 GCF_013376155.1 Nguyenibacter vanlangensis | reverse complement strand
CTGGCCGCCGGCGCCGATTGCGTGTCGGCCGTGTCCGATTTCATCGCCCATCCGGACCCCGAGGGACAGGTCCGCGCGTGGCTGGCCGTGACCCGCGCCGCCGCCTGACAGGGGGCGGGCGGCATTCGGCCTTGTGTTTCAAGGGTGCAGCATAACGTGACCGGTGCGTGGCGTTGCCCCTCGGGCCGGTTCTGTGCTTTTTCGGACAGGACCGTGTGACCAACGCGCCGCGTCCGGCGGTGGCGCCGGCTTTTCCCGGCTCTGGACCGGCCCCGACCCTCGGCGGCGGGTTCCAGGCGGGTGCCCGCGGCCATCGGATGGTCATACTCGTCGGCAAGAATAATGTGGTCAGTCCATGCGACGATCGGGAGGCGATGAATGGCGGTGACGGGACTGGCGGCAGTACTGCTCGCGATCGCCCTGCTGCTGGTGGTCGTCAGTGCCGTACAGCCGCTTGCCCGCCGGCTGGAACTGTCCGAAACCGTGCTGCTGGCCGTTGCCGGCATCGTGCTGGGCGGCACGGCCGATCTGGTCCTGCGCAGCTCCCACACCGACCTGTTCAACGGCGCCGCGGAAACGCTGCTCTATTTCCCGCTGAACAGCGAAGCCTTCATGCTGATCTTTCTGCCCGCCCTGGTGTTTCAGGGGGCCCTGGCGATCGATGTCCGGCGCCTGGCGCATGAAACGGCGACGGTCCTGCTGCTGGCGGTGGTGGCGGTGGTCGTCTCGACCGCCACCATCGGGCTGGCGCTGTTTCCCTTCGCCGGCCTGCCGCTGGCGGTCTGCCTGCTGCTGGGATCGATCGTGGCCACCACCGACCCGTCCGCAGTGGCCGGCATCTTCCGCGAAATCGGCACCGCCAGCCGCCTGACCCGCCTGGTCGAGGGCGAGGCCCTGCTGAACGACGCGGCGGCGATTGCAATCTTCTCGATCCTGCTCGCGGCGGTGACGTCGCATCACCCCATTGCCCCCGGCGGCGCGGCGCTGGAATTCCTGGTCTCGTTCAGCGGCGCCATCGTCATGGGCATGCTGTTCGGCCGGCTGACCCTGATGCTGATCACCATGATCGGGCCCGCGCCGGCCGCCGAGATCACCCTGACCGTGGCGCTGCCCTATATCGTCTATATCCTGTGCGACGAATTCCTGGGCTTTTCCGGCGTGGTCGCGACCGCCGCCGCGGGCCTGACCCTGTCGGTTTACGGCCCGTCCACCATCCGGCCCCAGACCTGGCGCTTCCTGAACGAATTGTGGCAGCAACTGGTGTTCTGGGCCGGCTCGCTGGTCTTCGTGCTGGCCTCGATGCTGGTGCCCCGATTGCTGGTCGGCATGACGCGGTGGGACTGCGTACTGATCCTGATCGCCACCGGGGCGGGTCTGCTGGCGCGGGGCGCGGTGGTGTTCGGATTGCTGCCGGTACTCGCGGCCACGCGCCTGTCCCCGCCTGTGCCGGCTCCCTTCAAGGTCACGATGGTCTGGGGCGGCCTGCGCGGCGCCATCACCCTGGCCCTGGCCCTGGCGGTGACCGAAAACGAGCATGTCTCGACGCCGGTCGCCCATTTCATCGGCATCATCGCCACCGGGTTCGTGCTGATCACCCTGTTCGTCAACGGCACGACCCTGCGCTACCTGGTCCTGTTCCTGAAGCTGGACCAGCTCTCGCCGATCGATCAGGCCCTGCGCCACCAGGTCCTGGGCATCGGCCTGGGCGAGGTGCGCGACCGCACCCGCGAAATGGCGGACGAGCTCGGTTTCTCCCGCGCGGTCGTCAACCGGACCGTCGGCGCGCTGGACAAGCGCGTGGCCGAGGAAGAGCAGGCCAACACATTCGACACCGCGCTGGGCGACCGCCAGCGCGTGACCCTGGCCCTGATCGTGATCGCCAACCGCGAGCGCTCGATCCTGCTGGACCTGTTCCGCATCCAGGGGCTGTCGCGCCCGGTGATGGAAACGCTGCTGCGCTCCGCCGAGGCCATGGTCGACGGCGCGCGGCTGGAAGGGCGCTTCGGCTATGTCCGCGCGTTGCGGCGCCGGGTGCGCCCGTCCCTGCGTTTTCGGCTGGCCCAGGCGATCCACCATCGTTTCCATTTCGACCAGCCGCTGATGTCCTGCATGACCGAGCGGTTCGAAATGCTGATGATCGCCTATTTCGTCTCGCTTTCGCTGATCCGCTTCATGCGGACCCGCATGGAGCCGACGCTGGGCAGCCGCATCGGCGAAATCGTCGCCGAGGTCCTGGAGCGGCAACGCAAATTGCTGAACGAGGCGTTGCAGACCCTGCGGCTGCACTATCACGGCTATTCCGAGGCGCTGGAAGGCCGCCTGTTGCAGCAGGTCGCGCTGCGCCTGGAAAGCGAGGAATATGATTCGCTGATGGACGAGTCCCTCATCAGCGAGGAACTGCACCGCGAGCTGCACCGCGACGTCGAACGCAGGCGCGGGCAGCTCGACGCGCCGCTGACCTTCAACATCAAGGCGGGGATCGAGGTCCGGCTGCGCGAACTGCCGGTGTTTCGCGGCGTGCCCGACGCCGCGCTGCACGACCTGGCCAGGCAGGTCTCGGTCCATTTCACCACGCCGGGCCAGCGCCTGTACAAGCGCGGGCGGAAGGTGCGGACCGTTTATTTCATCAGTGCCGGCCTGGCCGAAACCCACTACGCCGAACATGACGTGCGCTACGGCGCCGGCGACGTGGTCGGCGCGGCGGCGGCCCTGGCCGACGCACCTGCGCGGGCCATCAGCCGGTCGCTGCAATTCGGCCATTTCCTGACGATGAGCGCGCGCCGCTTCCGCCGCCTGGTCGCCGAATATCCGGTGATTCGCGCCAATCTCGACGAACTGGCCAGGGCGCGGGAAAAATCCGACCGGTCCGAGGTCCGGCTGCTGCCCGAGAACAGCGGCGCGCTGCAGTTTCCGTCGGACGACGCGATCACGCTGGCGACCGCCCCACTCTCCGATTCCCTGCCCGATACGCTGGGCACGCCCGAAGACAGGCATTCCACCGACGCGATCTAAGACGCGCGCCGTGACAACGCGGGTTCCATTCCCCGGCAATCTATTGTTATCAATGTCATGAGGTCGAGCCCGGCGATCCCTGCCACGGCCGGATTCCATACAGCCGGAGGATGCATGCTGACACTGCAGGTTAACGGCGCGTCACATCAGGTGGACGTCCCCGACGACATGCCGCTGCTGTGGGTGCTGCGCGACGTTCTGGGCATGATGGGGACCAAGTTCGGCTGCGGGATCGGCGAATGCGGCGCCTGCACCGTCCATGTCGACGGCAAGGCGGTGCGCTCGTGTTCGCTGCCCGTGTCCCTGGTCGGGCCGCGGCCCGTCACCACCATCGAGGGCCTGGAAGGCGACACGCTCGCCGGCGGCGTGCAGCAGGCCTGGCTGGATATCGACGTGGTGCAATGCGGCTATTGCCAGACCGGGCAGATCATGGCGGCGGTGGCGCTGCTGAAGGCGAATCCGCACCCGACCGACGACGACATCGACCAGGCGATGTCGGGCAATATCTGCCGCTGCGGCACCTATCGCCGCATTCGCGCGGCCATCCGCAACGCGGCCGGAGCAGTCTGATGGATCAGGTCATGCTGTCGCGCCGCCAGGCATTGGGTGGGGCACTGGGTGGGGCAGGCGGGCTGCTGCTGGCGGCGATGCTGCCGCGCCGGG